>CBEVHI010000230.1:0-3389 GCA_965549635.1 uncultured bacterium
GGAAGTCCCATCCGAGGGTGTCAACAATCGGGGTCTGAAGGCAGGTGGTTTCACCAACGCGTTGATGAGCACGGACTTCGGCACTGCGGCGAGCGCGTCGACGACGTCATCCCACACGTACGACGGTTCGCTGGCCACCGCCTGGGGCAACGGCAGCTCGGGAGCGGGTGCCACCAACTTCGCGCTGTCGTGCACGAACTGTCACGATCCGCACGGGAACGGCAATTACCGCATCCTTCGGGGCATCCCATCGAACTCGGGTGCAGGCACGGCCGTGAACGTGGCGGATGAGAGCCCCAAGACCTACAGCATCGCCGATGCAGGCGGGTTGTACTTCGGCGAGGGCCGCACCGGCACGTCCGGAAACAGTGCCCAGTATGAGGCTCTGACAGCCTGGTGCGGTCAGTGCCACACGCGCTATCAGGCAGGACGTGACAGTGCCACCACCGACTCCGGCGACGCGATCTTCGCCTATCGCCATATGGCCGGTGAGGCATCGAAGGGCGGAACGTCAGGAGTGGGTACTTGTGCAACTTGCCATGGGAGTCCCTTCAGCTCGACTCCGTTGGTCACTTTCAACGAGACCTACTGGAACCACCAGGTCGACTGCGTGACCTGTCATGTGAGTCACGGAACGTCCGCCAGTGTCACCGGTTTCGCCGCCGGTCTTGCGTGGCCAGATGGAGCGAGCCCCGAGGACAGCGCGTTGCTACGACTCGACAACCGGGGTGTGTGCGAAGCCTGTCACAACAAGTAGAGGAAAAGAGCGCGTGTTCTGTGTACCACGCAGGACAGGTAGCAAGGTAAGGAAGCCGGGCCAGTAGGCCCGGCTTCCCCAACACTGACATCAAACAGCGGGTCGATTGGGCAGATTGGGAGAGGAGCCCGGAATGAAGCCACGAAGGTTTCTTGCGCTCGGGGTAGTTATCGCGTCATTGTCTCTGGCCGCGCCGGCTCTGGCCGACAATGGCCCGCATGGTGGTTTCACTCCGGTTGCCGATGGTTGTGCCGGTTGTCACCGCACCCATACGGCGTCCGCACCCGGGTTGCTGACGGATACAGCCCACAGTTTGTGCCTGTCTTGTCATGGGTCCACAGCGACCGGCGCCGACACCAACGTCATTGACGGTGTCTATTCGGAGCGGGACGGGATAGCCGAGTCACCCTCCGAGATGAGCGACGGCATCAGCCTCAGAGGCGGCGGGTTCGTCAATGTCCTCATGGACAGCGACTGGGACGGAACGGCCATCAGCTCGCCGGCCACCTCCACCCACATCTACAACGGCGCCACCGGCACCGCCTGGGGAAAGGGCGATATCGGATCGGGTGTCGGATCGACCGGCTTCAGCCTCACTTGCACTTCTTGTCACGACCCTCATGGTGGCGCCTCCACCACCGGCACTGCTACCTACCGCTTGCTGCGAGCGATCCCAACCGGGTCCGGCGCAGCGGCCGGCATTGATGTTCCCGACGTGTCTCCCAAGCTGTATACCCTCACCAACACGCTCAATCTTGCACCCGACGGTCTAGGCAAGACCGAGGTCCAGTACTTTGGGGAGAGAGGTGGCGAGGACCTCACGGCATGGTGCTCCCAGTGCCACACCCGCTACCTCGCGGATTCGGGAAGTGCCGCCACCGACTCCGGGGACCCCAACTTCTCGTATCGCCACATGACCCGATTCGTGGGTGGGGGCACTCCGAATTGCAGCTTGTGTCACAACGTGCACGGTGCTCTCAACCCACCCAACGTTTTCAACATCGAGTCCGATGTTGCTCACAATCCGGGTTGCACTGCCTGCCACGTGGCCCACGGCTCGTCCGCCCACATGACTGGGTACGCATCCGACGTGGAGTGGCCCGATGGCTCCACCACGCCCTCAGGAGATGCCCGAAGCTCGCTGCTCCGAGTCGACAATCGGGGCGTGTGCCAATTCTGTCACGAAAAGTGAGGGAGTCGACGGCCGGTCCGCTGGGGCCTCCTAAGGACGGCACGGGCGATTGCCGATAGATTGATGAGAGCTGAGGCAAGAACGAAGGGTCCTGAGGTAGGTATGCGACGGATGCGCACAACTCTCCTGCTGGCCGTGGCGGGGTTCGGCCTACTGTGGCTCATCGCGCCGGTCGCCCAGTCGCCACCCGCCTGGGGGGCCACCGACCCGCATGGAGGCTACACCGTGCAGACCGACATGTGCGCGACGTGCCACCGCACGCACACCGCGGCCAGTCCGAGACTCATCAACACCGCACCGTCCGGCAACGCGTTCTGCTACTCCTGTCACGATGGCACCGGCGCCTCGGCGACGCCCATCGTCTCGACCCACGGCAACGTTGATTTTGCTGGGGTCGAAGCCGACTTTGCCCTTGGGTGTGTCTCGTGCCACGAACCGCATGGCAGTCCGAACCTGTACAGCATCCGGTCGGATGCGGTGGTCGAGGCCGGAACCCCCATCACCGTCGGTCCGATCGTCTTCGCTGCTACTACCGGTCCGAACTCCTTCGACGACGGCACCAGTGCCACCTCCAGCCGGCTGTGTGTGGCCTGTCACGAGAGTCCTGACAATCAGGGCTACCCGATGGTCGACCACGTCGGTGCCGCCAACCACCTCGGAGGAGCGAACTACGAGGGTCAGGACTGCACCGGTTGCCACTCGCACAGCGCCGACGGGACCCGGGAGAACTTCGATGGCTTCATGCCCGTCGGTGGTTGCACGACCTGCCACGCGGTGGCGCAGGACAACGGCGACGGCGTGCCGGTGGGCGGCCGCCGGGCGGTGGTCCCCGACTTTGAGAACAACAGCCATCATGTTCAAGGCACCGTGAGCGACATCGATTGCGTTGCCTGCCACGAGATGACGCAACACCAGCAAGGCCAAGTGCGCCTAAGGGATCCCGATACCGGCAACTTCCTGCTGGCACTCATTGATCGGCCCGAAGACGACCCAGCGGTGGCGGCTGCGCTGGAACCCTGGTGCCTGGCCTGCCACGACGCCGACGGCGCCGGCGGAGTAGCTCCTTTCCAGGATGCTGTCATGCCCCCCATCGTTGACGCCACGGCCTGGAACGCCGCCCAACACGGCGGATCGCAGACCTGCTACGACTGCCACCGCAACGGACACGGCTCAGACCACGAGCCGATCTTGATTGCGAACTATGTCACCGCCGACAACACGAACTTCTCCACCGCCAGCTACCAACTCTGCTTCACCTGTCACATCCAGAACACAGTCCTCGGCGGTTCCGTGCAGAATGCCTTCAACGACTACCACGACGAACATGTCCTCGATCGGAATGCCCCCTGTGCGCATTGCCACAACCCCCACGCACCCTACGATGCCGGTGAGAGCGGTCTCATCGACCTGCGATTCGGCGTAACCAACCTCGATACGGCG
>CBEVHI010000231.1:0-3377 GCA_965549635.1 uncultured bacterium
GTGTCGCTCAATCAGTGTCAGGGGGTCTCCGAGGACTCGGCGTCATCTGGGCGACGGACCTTGGAGTCAGAGAGCTTGCGCGGGTTGCTGGGCGGGCTGTGGCAGCGTGAGCGTGAACATGGTCCGCTCGCCCCTCGTGTAGACCAGGTCGCCTCCCATGAGGCGTGCCAGGTGTCTCGACACGGTGAGGCCGAGTCCCACCGAGTTGGGCTGCGATCCCGGTTCGTGGTCCCGTGCGTACGGCTCGAAGATGCTTTCCTCGAGCCCTGGACTGATGCCCGGACCGTCATCAGACACGTGCAACGCCACAAAGCCGTCGGAGACAGCCGTGTGCAACTTGATGTGCCGGCCGCCGTACCGGATGGCATTGGTCACGAGGTTGCGGATCACCTGGCGAAGTCGGGCGGGATCTGCCCAAACGTCGACAGAGTCGGCAACCACCTCGACCCGTCGCTGGGACGCCTTGTCGAAGGCTGCGAGCACTCCGTCGATCTGCGATGCGAGATTCACGACCCTCGGCGCAACGGTGACCTTGCCGATGTCCGCTCGCGCGGCAACGAGCAGATCCTCGATCAGGTTGGCCACGTCGGAAGCCTGGTCGGCGACGAGGCCGACGAACTCATCGATCTCGTCACTCGAGAAGACCCTCCATGAGCCCTTGAGCTCTTGTGCCAGTCCGACGACGGCGGTGAGGGGGGTGCGGAGTTCATGGGAGATCGAGGCGATGAACTCGTCCTTGGACCGAACGAGCCGTTTGAGCCGCTTGTGCGTTTCGATGCGTTCTGACAGATCTCTGAACGAGGCCGAGATGTGGGTGATCATGCCGTGTTCATCGGTGTGGGCGAGGACAACGGCGGATCCGGGAAGTGAAAACCCGCTCGGAGAGTGCAATGTGACGTCGCCGGTCCATGAGCCAGAGGCTCTCAGCGCCTGGAAGATGTCGGCGACGCTCTCCTTGGAGCTGGTCTCGATGAGTTCAGAGATGTTGAGGTGAGCGAGCGACTCTCGAGAGGAAAGCCCGTAGAAGTCGCTGGCGGCGCGGTTCGCATAGGTTGGATGCCCTTGGACGTCGAGGATTGTGACGAAGTCGGGGGTCGCCTCCAGGATCCTGATCATGTTGTCCCGGTCCACCTGCGCTGCGCGCTGCTCGGTCACGTCTCGGATGAGCCCGATGAGGAGCTCTGGACGGCCGGCGTCGTCGCGAACGGCGGTGACGGCCAGCTCGATCCAGACAGCGTGACCATCGGCGTGGAGGTAGCGTTTGGAGAGTCGGTAGAAGGGGATCTCCCCGGCGAGCAACTGGCGAATCGAGTCGTCATCGAGGTGCCGGTCGTCGGGGTGTGTGAGGTCTCTGATGTGCATGGTCCTGAGTTCCTCGACGGATCTCCCCAGAATGCGGGTCAGCTCGACGTTGGCGGCGACAATGCGGTGGTCCAGATTCACGGTCACGATCCCGATCGGAGCGTGCTCGAAGACAGCCCGCAGACGAGCCTCGGACTCTTGCAAGGCAGCCTCGGCCATGTGGCGTTCGGTAGTGTCGACGAG
Source organism: uncultured bacterium (assembly GCA_965549635.1). GTDB lineage: Bacteria > Actinomycetota > Acidimicrobiia > Spongiisociales > UBA4744 > CBEVHI01. The sequence continues at coordinate 1,546 of CBEVHI010000231.1, forward strand.
GGCGCCCTCGAAGTAGGCAACTTCACCGTTCTCACCGAGGACCACACGCGAGCTGTCCCTGATCCAGATCGTGCTGCCGTCGGCCTTGCGCAACTGGGCCTCGAAGTCGATGGCCGGACCCTCACGGGTGAGCTTGTCCACGAGGTTGTCCCGTTTTGCTTCTTCGACGTAGGCGCCACGGACGTCGATCTCGAGGAGCGCCTCACGGCTCGGGTAGCCGAGAAGCTCTACGAGGGCCGTGTTGGCGTCGAGAATGCGACCGTCGGGAGTGGTGCGGTAGAGCGCGGCGGGGATGCCCTCGAAGAGGGTGCGATAGCGCTCTTCCGATTCTGCGAGCGCTGTTTCAGCCGCCTTCCGTTCCGAGATGTCGAGGACCTGGGCGAAGTACTGGGGCAGGCCTTGTTCATTCCGAATGAGCGTCACGACGATACTTGCCCAGAACATGGACCCATCCGATCGAAGGAGGCGATCCTCGGCGCGCCAGTGGTCGGTCCCGCCACTGAGTGCGCCTGCGAGTCGAGACTCGGCCGCTGCTCGATCCGGCTCTGCGACGAGGTCACGCCATGACATGCGAAGGAGCTCGTCCTCTTCGTAGCCGACCTGGCTACAGAACGCCGGGTTGACCTCCGCGAGTGTTCCTTCGAGATGAAACGTGACCATCCCTGTGGCAGCCCTGTCGAACGAGAGGCGGAGACGCTGCTCGCTCTCCCTGAGGGCCGCTTGTGACGCGTCCAGTGCACCCGAGATCGTGAGCATGATGAGAGCGGTGTAGAGCACGATGATCAGCGGCAGAACGAATTCGCCGAGACGGTCGATGAGCGTCTCGGTGGCTTCGTGGAAGAAGGGAAGGGTGCTCCCTGCGGCGAGCATGTGGGCAGCGCCCATGCCGAGGATCAAGGCGACGGTTGCTGCGATCACGGTGAGTGCCTGTCTACGCTGCAGGACGATCGCGGCGACCACCAGCACGTATGCGAGCACGAAGTAGACGGGTGGGACCGGACCGTACATCCACCATATGAGGCCGGCGCCGGTGAGATCGACGGCAAGCGCCCACACAGGACCTGCTTTGGGCAGTCGGATCGTGTTCCAGATGATGGTGAGTGTGACCGCTCCGGCGAGGACCGCCAGTTGTGGTGAGCGCTCGATCAACCACGCCACTGCCAGCGCCGGCAAGGCAACCATGTACCCCGCCGCCCGCAGGCGAAGCAGCGAGCGCGAGACGGACTCTGGGAGGCGAGCGTCCATGCCGCTTCATCGGCTGTGCCGGCAGGGTGCTTGAGCGAGAAAGCCTACAGGTACTGACCCGGAGCCGACTCCGGCGCTTCCAGCGACTTGCGTGAACGAACCTCGGCCAGCTGGGCCTGTGCCGCGGCCTGCTGGGTCCACAGGCTCGCCTGGATGCCGTGGAAGAGCCCTTCGAGCCAGCCCACGAGCTGGGCTTGGGCGATGCGGAGCTCGGACTCCGAAGGAATCTCCGACGCCAGGGGGAGGAAGATCTCGTCCAGCTCCTCCTTCAGGTCGTCCGACAGCACTTCCTTCAGCTCCTCCAGCGTGCGGGTGTAGACGGCCAGGAGACGTTTGCGTCCGGCCTCGTCGAGCGCGGCCTGGCGGACCTCTTCGAGCATTGCTCTCGTCATGGAGGCGATGCGAATCAGTTTCGTCGGCTGCGTGACCGCCGACTCGACGATCTCGGGTTCGGCTGCTTCGTCCATCACTACCAAGGGTAGTCAGCGGAGAGCGAACAGCTGACAGCGAACAGCTGACAGCAAGAGGCTTGCCTCAGCGGGTCATGGTGTGAGAGCTTCGCTGGCTGCTGGCTGCTGGCTGCTGGC
>CBEVHI010000232.1:0-3376 GCA_965549635.1 uncultured bacterium
GTTCACGTCGCAACGATCGATGTGCTCCGGTATGCCGGCTACCGGGTGGTTGTGCCGGACGCGCAGACATGCTGTGGGGCCCTGGCCGCACACGAAGGTGCAGCGACGGAAGCCCATCGACTGGCCGGGCGGAATGCCGCGGCGTTCACGGGCGTCGACCTCGTGGTTGCCGACGCTGCCGGGTGCTCTGCCCATCTGAAGGAGTACGAGCGTTGGGCGGGTGCACCGGGAGCCGAGGTGGCGGCGAGGTCCAGGGACGTCACCGAGGTGGTCGCCCAGGCGATCGAGGCCGGGTGGCTGCCGGTCTCGGAAGTCGATCGGGGACCTGTCGCCGTTCACGATCCATGCCACCTGCGCCACGCCCAACGGATCGTCGAGGCTCCACGGACGATTCTGCGGGCGGCCGGCTACCAGATCGCCGAGGTCGACGCCGAGGGCTTGTGTTGCGGAGCCGCCGGTGCATGGGGGTTGGTCCACGCCGATGCCTCGGCCTCTCTTGGTGAGATGAAGCGTCTGCAGATTCACGAGGCGGGCTCCACCATCGTTGCCTCGGCGAATGTCGGTTGCGAGATGCAGCTGCGCTCCCGGCTGGAGTCCTGGTATCGGGTGGCTCATCCGGTTGAGCTCTACTGGGAGGCAACGATCGGAACCTCGGGCGCGGTAGGCTGAGCATCCTCGGAGGATCAGGTGCAGGAGTACGACACAGCCACGGTCTACGTCACTCCGCTGCGGCGGAGGCTGCGTCTGTTCTGGCGCGTACTCGGAACCACCTTCGATGTCGGGCTGATGGTCGTTGGGAGCGCGCTGATCGCGCTGGCGGCAGTGGTGATGCTCGATGGCTTCGAGGTGGTCGATCTTGGCTTGACGACGAGCACCGGTGCGATGCTCGGCTCGAGTCTCGTGATCGCCGTGTTCGGCGCCTTCGCGATCGGTGTGGCGGTCGAGGGGCCGGTACGTCAGGTTCGTGAGTTCTCGACCAACGAGATCGAGCTGGCCGCCGCCAGAGGCATCGCGCTGCTGGTCTCGGGGATCGTGCTGCTGATCGTCGGACGGATAGGACTCGATCACATCTCGGGTCTTCCCCAGGTCTTCGATCAGGCACTCCAGGTGGTCGTCGCCGCCGGAACTGCGGCATTCACCTGGACGCTGGTGGTGGGCTTGGCTGCCCTGTGGGGGGTGCGCCGGGTCTACGCGGATCGCTCGTGGCTGGACCAGATCGAGCTGCCGATGCTGTACATCGTGTGGGCCATCGGGGTGATGGTCGTCTACGGGGTGCTTGTCTAGGTTTTCTCGGAAATGCTGGCGTCGGTATGCGACGCTGCCATTGCCGAGAATCTCGAGGGGTCACCTGGGCGTGAGCGCAGACATGCGATCGAGTGCAGCTTCGATGGTGCCCTCGTCCTTGCAGAACGCGAAGCGGATCAGCGAGGAACCGTCTTTCGGCTGGTGGTAGAAGGCGCTCGGCGGGATGGCGGCCACGCCGACGTTGGTGACCAGATGCCGGGCGAAAGCGACGTCGTTCTCGAAGCCGAAGCTCGTGTGGTCGGCCAGGACGAAGTAGGTGCCTTGCGGCGAGAATGCCTGAAAGCCGATTCGGGTGAGGCCTTCGACCAACAGGTCCCGGCGTCGCCGATAGTCCTCGACCAGATCGACGTAGAAGGCCTCGTCGGCCTGCAACGCTGCCGCGGCGGCGTGCTGGAGGGGGGTTGCGACGGCGAACGTGACGAACTGGTGGGCGGCTCGAAGTCCGGCAGTGAGCGAGTCAGGGCCGATCCCCCAACCGACCTTCCAGCCGGTGAACGAGAAGGTCTTGCCGAGTGAAGAGAGCGTCAGTGTTCGCTCCCACATGCCGTCGAGTTGAGCCAGGGAGCGGTGGCTTCCCTCGAGCACCAGGTCCTCATACACCTCGTCCGTGATGGCGATGGCATCGAACTCCTGGCACAGAGAGGCGACCAACTCCAGCTCCTCGAGCGAGAACACCCGCCCGGTGGGATTGTGAGGCGTGTTCACAACGATGGCTCGGGTCCGGTCGGAGAACACATCTCGAAGGGCGGCTTCCTCCAGGCGGAAGTCCGGCGGTCGTAGGGTCACGAACCGCGGGGTCGCTCCGGCGAGGGCAGCGTCGGCCGGGTACGTGTCGTAGAAGGGCTCCACGAGCACCACTTCGTCGCCGGGATCGATCAGGCCAAGGAAGGCCGACGCCAGGGCCTCCGTACAGCCGGAGGTCACGGTCACGTGCCGGTCCCGGTCGACCGGCAGCCCGGTTCGGCGGGTGAAGCGATCGGCGATGGCCGTGCGCAGGCGCGAGACACCGGAGAGGGGTGCGTACTGGTTCTTGCCGTCGCGAATCGCCTCGATCGCAGCTTCTTTGATGAACTCGGGTCCATCGAAGTTGGGGAATCCCTGGCCGAGATTCACGGCGTCGTGTTCCAGGGCCAGGCGACTCATCTCCGTGAAGATGGTCTGGCCGAACGTCTGGAGCCGCCGGGCGGTGTGCATCTCAACACCCTATCGATGACCCCGATGCTACGTAGGGCCCTTGTCTCGTCGCGACTCCCGGTAGGCGGCGGCCCCTTCGGCGGCTGTTGTGAGGACGTCGATGCCGAGGCGCCGCTCCAGGTCGAGTCCCGATGCGAACTCGAACCCTCCGAGCACCGCGGCGCGGTCGGATCGTACGGTCGCCTGCGGGAATGACGCGATCTGCTTGGCGATCTCGACTGCGGCGTTGAGGTGGGTGCCCTCCTCGACCACCCGATTGGCCAGCCCGATCGAGTACGCCTCTTGCGCGGGAACCGGCCGTCCCGTGAGGATCATCTCGAGGGCACGCCCCATGCCAACGATCCGGGGAAGGCGCTGTGTGCCGCCGTCGACGAGCGGCACGCCCCATGTGCGCTCGAAACACCCGAAGACCGCGTCGGCGCCGGCGATGCGAAGATCACACCACAGGGCCATCTCCAGGCCTCCGGCCACACAGAAGCCGGCGACCGCGGCGATGGTCGGCTTGGTGATCTCGAGCCGGGTGAATCCGAGAAACCCCTCCGGACGGTCGATCAGGTCGAAGTCCTTCAGGTCGGCCCCGGCGGAGAAGTGTCCGCCTGTTCCGGTGAGGATGCCGACAGACGCGGAGTCGTCGGCATCGAAACGCAGCCAAGCTTCGAGGAGTGCGTCGGCGGTTGCTCGATTGACCGCGTTGCGCCGCTCTGGACGATCGATGGTGATCGTGACGACGGGACCGTCCTGCTGATAGTGCACGGGCATGGCGGCCCATGTTCGCGCGTCGGCCAAGGTGCCCGCAATAGGATCTCTCCGGTGAACGAGAACCCGCGTGAGCACTGGAACCGTCGATATGAGGAGGGCTGGTCGACGGAACCGTCCG
>CBEVHI010000233.1:0-3368 GCA_965549635.1 uncultured bacterium
CGTTCTCCCCAGCGAAAGACCTTCTTCACCACGCTGTCACGCTACACGACCTGCATGTGAACCGGCGATGACGTCGCTACGCGCTCAAGGATCGGAAGTCGGTCCCTGTGGGGCTCTGGAACGTCCGCAGGTCGAATTCAGGGAGCATCGCGAGCAGATGGTCGAAGATGTCGGCTTGCAGCGCCTCGTACTGGGGCCACCGAGTGTCGGAGGAGAACACGTAGATCTCGAGCGGTAGCCCGTGCGGGCCGGGTGCGAGCTGGCGGACGAGGAACGTCATGTCCTCGGCGATATCGGGATGGTTCTTCAGATACGAGACCATGTAGGCGCGCAGCGTCCCGATGTTGGTGAGCCGGCGAGGATCGCCGGTCATGTCCTCGGCTGGCTCGTTCGCGGCGTTGTGTTCGGCGATCTCGCGGCGTTTCGCGGTCATGTAGTCGGCGAGCGGGGCGAAGCGGGAGAACCGTTCGATCTCGTCGTCGGTCAGGAACCGGACACTGGACATGTCGATGTTGACGGCCCGTTTGATGCGTCGGCCGCCGGATTCGGCCATCGCTCGCCAGTTCTTGAACGGTTCGGAGATCAGCTTGTAGGTGGGGATGGTCGTGATGGTCTTGTCCCAGTTCTGCACCTTGACGGTGTGCAGCGCGATGTCGACGACATCACCGTCTGCGTTGAACTGGGGCATCTCGATCCAGTCGCCCACCCGGAGCATGTCGTTGGTGGCAAGTTGGATAGATGCAACGAACGACAGGATCGTGTCTTTGAAGATGAGCAGGAGGACTGCAGTTGCGGCACCGATGCCGCTCAGGAAGAACCAGGGCGACTGGTTGGCGAGAATCGCAGCGACGAGCACCGTCGCGAACAGATAGATGAAGATCTGGACCACCTGCAGGTAACCCTTGATCGGCCGATCATTGGCGATCGGGAAGGTCTCATAGATGGTGTTGATCGCAGCGAGGAGCGCAGCAAGGGCCATCGCCGCGACCAGGACGACCCCGGCTCCGGCGATGCGCTGCCACGCCTCGATCCAGAAGTCGCCGAGGCCGGGAACGGCAGAGACACCCGCATAGAAGACGACGCCAGGGATCAGCAGCGAGATGCGATGTTGGAACGTGCGGTCGGCGAAGACGTCGTCCCAGCGGAACGTGGTGCGCTTGACCGTCCTGCGGACGACGGGCAGGACGAGGGTCCGCACGACGAAATAGGTCAGAACTGCCACGACCACCACGGCGGCGATCGCGACGAGCGTTGCAGCGATGCCGGTGCCGAGCCATCCTTCGAACAGGTTGGTGATCGTCGTCGCCATACCGGTCTGAGCCTAGAAGACCCTTGAACAACACATGGCACCCATCTCGACGACCGTGCATCCCCACGCGCTGTTCGGCTCCACCATTCCACAACAGTGAGTGGCGGTACCTCATCCTTGCGCCTGGCGCGCGCGGCGCCCGATCGGTACACCGGCACCATTCAACAGACTCCTTGGAGACTCGCCGGCGGTCACAACCACCCGGCGCTAACCGGGCCGCCGAAGCCGCTTCGGGAGACTGCTGAGCAGGGAAAGCGGCGGGAACTCGTCGTGCCTCACCTAACGTCGAACGGACATGAAGATCATGGCCATGCTCCTGATACTGGTGCTGGTCGGTTGCTCGTCGACTCCCCCTGTCGAGACCTTCGCCGTCGACGGCTTCGTGCACGCGGGACCGAACTGTCCGGTGATGTCCGACCCTCCCGATCCGAACTGCGCAGACCGTCCCGTCACCGACGCCGAGATCGTCGTGTGGGGTCCGGCCGACAACGAGGTCGCCCGCACGAACACCGATGGCGAAGGCCGCTTCACCCTGGAGCTACCCGCCGGCGACTACATCCTCGTTCCCCAGCAGGTGGAAGGTCTTCTCGGCACCGCCCCGATGCAGGGGTTCGTCGTGCCCGGCGACACGAGCCTCGATGTCGCCTACGACACCGGGATCCGCTGAGCGGCGTAGCTGCCGGCGCCATGCCAAAAGTGGGAGAGCCGGGATCAACAAGCGAGCCTCTAGGCGCGCCGAAGGCGGAGCCGGCCGACGGTGACGCGGGCGACGATAACGAGTGCCGCGGCGATCAGGTTGACGCCAATGTCGGCCGGGTCGAACACGCGTCCGGGAAGGATCCACTGAATCACCTCATCGAGGATGCCGAATGCCGCGGTGATCCCGAACGCGACGACCGGTCTCAGCCGGATTGTTTGTCCGTTTGCGGCCCGTTCGGCCAGTGCCTCGTAGACGAGGACGGCGACGATGCCGTACTCAAAGAGATGGGTTCGTTCCTCCGGGAGTCCGAGCCGCACAGAAGCGAGCACCAGAACCGCGGCGACTCCGACCGCCACTCCGATCTCGGCGATGCGTGGCCGGGCCCTGGCGCCGATCAGCACCACCGCTGCGGCGACGAGCACGACCCCGGCGATGAACACCGCGTCGAGCAGGTCGCGGTCCCGGAGCACGCCGGCGAGGCTGCGGGCCAGCCCGAGGGTTGCGTAGATGACGGCAACGGCAGCGGCGGCGGTGGCCCAGAGTCGTCGCTCTCGCCGAGAGGTGAATCGGGCCATGATCGGCATAGTCTCCCACCTGGCTGGAGTTCGCGTACTCAGCACCAGGCCCCCGTTCGACCGGCCGCCTCCGGGGCCCCAGTCACGTCGGTCGCTCACACCGGTCCACGCTGTTCTGCCAGATCTTGCCTGGTGTAGCCGTGTACGTGCGGTAGCTTGTTCGCCAGGTCGAGCTAGGGAGCTTGTGATGAACAAGGCGTTGTGGACGATTCAGGTTGTGGCAGGGGTGTTCTTCCTCTACACGGGAGTGCTGCACTTCATCGTGCCGGAAGGCCTTCCTTCGACGTTCTCGTGGATGTACGACTTGTCCGACACGTTGCACTTCATCACGGGCGCCGCCGAGATTCTCGGCGGCCTCGGATTGCTCCTGCCGGCATTCACCCGGATCCAGCCACAGCTGGTTCCCCTGGCGGCTGCGGGACTGGCGCTCGTCATGGTGGGCGCGGTCATCTATCACGCAGGACGTGGTGAGCTGCAGAACGTGTTCACCAACGTCCTGTGGTTCGCCGCCACTGGGTTCGTCGCCTACGGGCGGTGGAGGCGGCACCCGATCGAAGCCAAGGCGCCCGCGACGTAAAGTGGCTCCGTTCGGGCCGCCTGGACGATTGGGCAACGGACGAAGAAGTTGCTGCCCGGCTGACGCCTGTGCGCCACCGACACCAGCTCAACGGGCCGGCACTCCCTGATCGATGCCGGAACGGGTACCATCGCCACCCCGCAAGGACGGCGATGGCCTTCTCCCCCACCCTGTTTCATCCCGAGCGCTACCACGGCCACAGACGCC
>CBEVHI010000234.1:0-3350 GCA_965549635.1 uncultured bacterium
ATCGTGGGCACGAGCGGATCTCGTCGAGGTCACAGAGTCGTCGCCTTCTCGAGTCGAGCCGCCCTGTCCGGTCTTTGGCAGGTGTGGCGGATGTCAGTGGCAGCACGTCTCCTACAGCGCGCAACTCGATGCCAAGCGTCAGATCATCAAGGGGCAACTCGAACACCTCGGTCGCATCGCGGATGCTCCCGTACGCGACACCCTGGCTCCAGGCGAACCGTTCGCGTACCGGAACAGGATGACCTTCCGTGTCGCGGAGGGGATCGCCATGTATCGACGACGGACGAGGGACCTCGTCAGCATTCCCGAATGCCATCTCCTCGTGCCACCGCTCGCGGACGTGTTTGCCCGCCTCGGTGCTGTGGAAGGAGCCCGAAGACTGACGCTACGGACAGGGGTCCGTACCGGCGAGACCCTCGTCGTTATCGCCGGTTCCGTTCCTCCGGGCGCGAAGTCCTGGAACACACGGGTCGCCCGGACCAGTCGAGGCCGGCTCCGACCCGTGGTGGGTGAACCGCACATTCACGAAGTGGTCGCCGGAGTGCGGTTCCGCATCTCGGGGGAGACGTTCTTCCAGGTCAACACAGAGGGGGCCGATGCCCTCGTCGATCTCGTGGAGCAGGCCCTCGAACCGGGCCCCGACGACGTGCTGCTCGACGGCTACGCGGGTGGGGGACTGTTCGCGGCAACCGTCGGACGGAGCGTGAAGGAGACCGTCGCCGTGGAGTCCAATAGAGCGGCTCTCGACGACCTGCGACACAACGTGCGAGGCCTGGATACTCGCATCCTCAGCCAACCCTTCGAGGCGGGCGTCGACGGCACCTGGAGCATTGCGATCGTCGATCCACCCCGAACCGGGCTTGGCGCGGACGGCGTCGAAGCCGTGGCGGCAGGAGGGCCGAGAGCGATAGCGTACGTCTCCTGCGACCCCGCTTCACTGGCTCGGGACGCTCGCCATCTTGCCGAACGTGGCTACACGCTGCAGTGGGCCACACCCGTCGATCTGTTCCCGCAGACCTTCCACATCGAGACGGTCGCCGCCTTCGCTGCGAGCGACACTCGACCGAGCGTATAGTCAGCGACGATGCACGTCGACGCCCTCATCCTCGCTGCGGGTCCGTCCACTCGATTGGGCGAACCCAAGCAGCTGATCGATTGGGGAGGTCCAACTCTGCTCGAACACGTGATCCAGCTTGCCGCCTCCTTCCCGGTCGAGGAGACGTGGGTGGTGCTCGGCGCCTCCATCGAACCCATCCTTCGGCGAGTGGACTTCGGTGGTGCGGGGATCATCGAGAACCTCGAGTGGCAAGAGGGGATGGCATCTTCTCTGCGGGTCGGCCTCGACGCGATCGCTCGTGCCGGCGAGGCGGATGCCGCTCTGATTCTGCTCGGCGACCAACCTGAGGTGGATCCCGGCTTGGTCCGGCAACTCGTCGAGAGGCATGCCGAGACGAGAGCGGGAGCAGTGATCCCGAAGTACCGCTATCAGCGCGGCAATCCTGTGCTCGTCGACCGATCCCTCTGGCCGCGGCTGATGAGCCTCGAAGGCGACCAGGGTGCCCGAACCCTTCTGCAGGCACATCCCGAATGGGTGGAGGAAGTGTGGGTCCCGCTTCCCATGCCCAGAGATGTGGACACGGCCGACGACGTTGTCGACCTGCGCCCCGATCGGCGAGACTGACCGAGCTGGACGTTGCCTCCACCCCGGCCACTAGTCTGCGCAAGAGAAAGGACTCGTAGATGGCGTCGATCGACGAACTGGGAAGGCTCAGCGTTCCGTCTGCTCGACGTCTTCGACAGTCCAGAGTCAGAACCACCGAAGCTCTCCTGAAGCGAGGTCGGACCCGGCGAGGCCGCCGTGAGCTGGCAGAGGAGACCGGTCACACGGAGCGACAGATCCTCCAGTGGGTCAATCGAGCCGACCTGATGCGAGTCAAGGGGATCGGCGGTGAGTACGCCGACCTTCTCGAAGCCTCTGGTGTCGACACGGTGAAGGAGCTGCGCCGGAGGAACGCGACCTCACTGACCCGCAAGATGATGCAGGTCAACGAGGAACGCAAGCTCGTGCAACGGCTTCCCACCGAGGGGATGGTTGCTCGCTGGATCTCCCTGGCCGCCGAAGCAGAACCGCTGATCAAGCACTAGGGCGAGGTACTTCGTATCTCGTACTTCGTATCTCGTACCCCGCATGGCGTAACTCCAAGTCCGAGTACCAAGTACCGATTACCTACGAAAGAGGGGAGGCCTCATGGCCTCCCCTCTTCACTGGTTGTCTGGTTTCAGGCTGCCGTCGTGGTCTTCTTGGCGGCGGGCTTTTTGGCAGCGGTCGCCGGTTTCTTGGCGGCGGGTTTCTTGGCAGCGGGCTTCTTGGCAGCGGTCGCCGGTTTCTTGGCGGCAGGCTTTTTGGCAGCTGTCGTCGCCTTCTTGGCGGCGGGCTTTTTGGCAGCGGTCGCCGGTTTCTTGGCGGCGGGTTTCTTGGCAGCGGGCTTCTTGGCAGCCGTCGTAGCCTTCTTGGCGGCGGGCTTTTTTGCAGCTGTCGTCGCCTTCTTGGCGGCGGGCTTCTTGGCAGCCGTCGCCGGTTTCTTGGCGGCGGGCTTTTTGGCCGGCTCCTCGACTACCTCGACCTTCTGCGCTGTCGCCGGTGCCGGACGGAACGAGGTCCTCCAAGACTGCAACATCTCGTCGAGATTCTCCCGCAGCTTTCCGACCTGCTCCTGGATCTGGTCGAGGTCGACGCGTCCGACGATGTCGTCGACGAGCCCTTCCACGGCCTCGCGTTCCATCACCCGTTCGATGAGTTTCTCGCCCTCGCTTGCCCAGGCATCGAGTTCCTTGGCGAGGTCATCGCTCATGCGGTCACGGAGGTCATGGACCTTGCCCGAGACGCCGGTGATACGATCGGCGACTCGCCGAACGGTGACGACCGGGGCTCCCACGGCCGCGTAGAGCATCTTCTTGGATGTCTCCACAATCATTTCTCCTCCTCTTCCTGGACGTACGTTCGATAGATGTCCAGGAGTACACGTTTCTGTCGCTGGTTCAGATGAGCATCCGCCTCGATGGCTTCGATCACTGATGGTGGATGGAAGCCTTCGTCGAGCAGACCGGCCCGCTGGTAGAGCGACTCAGCCTGGATCGAGAGCCCGCGGGCAATCGACTTGAGGATCTCTGCAGACGGCTTTCGCAGTCCGCGTTCGATCTGGCTGAGGTAGGGGTTGGAGATCCCGGCGCGGTCTGCCAGCTTTCGGAGCGAGATATTCGTTTTCTCTCGCTGCTGACGAATGAACGCACCAAGATCCACCCCTCGGCGCTCTTCCTTCGGATCTTTGCTCATAGCTAACAGTATAGGC
>CBEVHI010000235.1:0-3330 GCA_965549635.1 uncultured bacterium
AGCGAGGGGCGAGGTCCGCTTCATGCGTTGCCGTGCGTGGCTGCTGTTTGGCGGCCACCAGGGAGGCGGAGGAGGGGAGTCGAGGCCGTTGAGACGATTCTGGTCGGCTCTCCGGCCGTTGCTGGGAGCGAAGCCCTCTTGGCCGCTTCTGTCGATGAGTTCTCGCCGGCGTCACACGTCAAACCGACGGAATCCTGAATCACGATGACATCCTGATGACAGGGTTGACCTCCAAGATCCATGCAGTGATCTGCCCATGGAAAGGAGACCCCATGCGAGCGCAGCTAGTCCGGAGCGAACGGGAACCCGCGACAGCCTCGAGCCCCCACCGGCCATCGTGCCGAACCCTGTCAGTAGCCACACGCACATGCAACAAGTTGCCGTCGGTATACCGGTATACCCGGGAGGAGATGTGATGACGCTCGATCGAGGAACTCTCAGCAGGATCGATCGTCGGGTGCTGTCCAAGTTGGACCATGGTGACGGTGTCCGGTTGGTCAAGGTTCCGCTGTCCAAGGCCGCGTGGGCCACGTGGCGGCGCTACTGCCAAGCGATCGGGCTGACCATGGGGGAGGCGGTCGCTGACCTCATCGATCACGAACTGCGCACCGTTGTGGAGGAGACCACCGACGCGGACGGGCCGCTCTTCGCCGCACGACGCGAGGAGGAACTCGCCGCTCGAGAAGCGCAACTCGCTGCGCGGGAGAGCGATCTCGCGGCGATCGAGCAGCGAGCCCTCGAATGGACGAAGCGCTTGGGCACCTGGGAGCGCGAGCTGCAGGCGCGGGAGCGACGTCTACCGGTGGCGTCAGAGCAGGCGGCGACGACCAAGGCGGTCGGAAGGAAGGTCGGTCGCAACGAGCCGTGCCCGTGCGGGTCAGGGCTCAAGTACAAGCGTTGTCACGGTTTGCCCGGTCGTTAGCGGAACGGGCGTGGCGCTGAGGGTCCGGGATCGGTACTTTTCGCGTTGGTGGCTCTGATGATGATGGGCGCCCACCGTGGCGGCGAGCTTCATCAGCTACTTCGCCACAAGGATCAGTATCAACAGTGCGGCCACCACCAGCAGCCCGACCACCAAGATGATCGATCCCCAACGGTCGGTCGTCGTTCGCACACCCAATCCGGGAGACGCCAACTGACCGGCTTCACGAGCGAACGTGGGGTGAACGCCGTAGAGCCACAACACGTCATCGTCAAGGCGGCCGCTCACCCACACAAGCCGGCGGGCGACCGAACCGCCCACTAGGACAGCCAACAGCAGCCCGGCCGCACCCAACGCCAGTCCCGGCCCTCCCGCGGCAAGCTGTGCCTTGAGATGCGGCCGTGTGTTGGGCCAGTCGTAGCATGAGTGGACAAGGAGGAGGAAGGATGGTGAGGCAGTTGAGGAGTCGCAGCCATCGGGTCATAGCCACTCTGGTTGCTGTTATTGCGCTCGTGGGCCTTCTGGTGATCTGGGCTGCACCCAGGCGGGTCATGATTCTGGGTGTGTTTCTTGATCGTGAGACGACCCTCCAGGCGACCGGCTGGGCCAACTTATGCGGTGGGGACCTCTCGGTTGCTGTCCACGAAACCTCAAACGAAGTCCGTGTCGCAGTGTGGGATCACAAGTTCAGAACGTTCGGGCTGCTCGGTGGGGGCGACTGTGCTGATGGGTTTACGTTCACGCTGACCGCACCCCTTGGCGACAGAGTATTGGTGGATGAGGCCACTGGCCAGCCAGTCCCCATCAACCCCCCTCAGTACTCGCCGCCTCGGTAGCGCGCCAGCCGGAATCTGCGGCTCAATCGCCTCCGCGGCGGCACCGCAGGACGCTTGGCGTGGCCTTCTCAGGAACCCAGTTCATGGCCAGCATTGCCTTCGATCGACTATTGATGGGGTACGCCGCCCTCCTGCCCGAGTCCGCTGATCCCCAGCATTCGGTCATGGCTCGGCCTGGCGTTCTGGTGGTGGAGGATTGATGACGTCGGCGTTCCAGCCGATCTTGTCGTCGACGTTGACTGGGAACGCCTCGAGAGAGAGGCTGGCGAGAATCGCTTCGATGCAGGTTCGGCTGCCCGCGATGTAGGTGCTGACGAAGTCGATCTCGGTGGCGACGATCCAGCTGTGGTCGTCTGGCCACCACAGGTTCGCCGACTGCCAGGAACGGTGGTAGAAGCTCTCGGAGGCACATCCGATCGAACCCTTGAAGAGGAAGTAGGAGCGGCCCGGCAGGCTGAATCGAGGTGCCGGAGGCTGGAGTCGTCGGTGCGGCCAGTACCGAGATCGCAACCGCTGCAGTCTGGCGAACCGGCTCCGAGTGAGCAGGTAACGGCTGGAGTCATCAGGGTAGATGCGCAGTCCGGCCCACCCGTCCCAGACGGCGAACCACACGAGCTCCGGGCGGGTCGTGTGTGTCGCCAGGATCCTGGCGAGATGTTCGGTGACATCCCTTGGAAGGCTCCCTTCATTTGGCCCATCCGTGTGGCTGCGTGGACCGGCAATGTTGTTCCACTGCATGAGGGGATGGACCGTCGCCCCGCTGGACGCAGCCACCTCGGCCCACCTCATCGGGATCAACCCTTCTGCGGTCCGTCGATACGCCGGGTGGAACACACGCACATAGGCTTCGAACCCTTCGGGAACGACACTGCCAACATCCGAACGGTCTCGAATACCCTCGGCTATCCACTCCGCCGGAGTCACATCGCTTTCCAGCTGCACCTGGCTCCTCCATCAAGAGGGCGGTAGGTCTCTCGCCAACTCGGCCGGCGAACCGGTACTATACGACGTACATCCGGACCACGCCCGAGAACGCGACCAGTGATACCGGGTTCGTGAACGGCCAGTGGGGATGGCAGGTTTGCGCCGTGAGCCCGTGGTGCGTCAACGGCGGCCAGGCCAAGTGTCTGTTCTCGAATGTCTCGGATCCGGGATCACAGTGGTGGACCCACTACTGGGAGGACCGACCATGAGCGTCGATAAGGCCGAGGTGAGGCGCACGAACCTGAAGATCGTGGCGATCGTGACCGTGTTCGTGGTGACGATGTTCGTGTTCTTCGCGATGCTGGGTCAGGCGAACAACCGGGCCATCGAGTTCTGCGACTTCGACCGAGATAACGGGCCGGCGTGGATGCAGGAGGCACAGATCGGCGCCCGATTCACATGGCCGCCCGGGTTTGAGTGCGTGTTTTCGGGAAGGGACCCCGAGACAGGACAGATCCGGATCCTCGGAACCAGGGACGTCGGCCTGTGGCCGTGATGCAGTGAGGTCATCTCGCCCTGTCGGCGCTTGAGGTCCACCTCCGTCGCCGTCGGCAGTGACTTGGGGAGACAGGTTCCGGCGCCGAATCC
>CBEVHI010000236.1:0-3328 GCA_965549635.1 uncultured bacterium
TCCTCACGTGCATCATCTGGAGCCGGGTCGATCGTTTGGTGATGCGGACCCTGCGGCTTCCGGCTAGGCTGCCGTTACGCGACCGGAGACGGCCCGCGGTTTTGACCGCTGTGCGCTGCGTTCATATACTGCATCGCCGTGGTCTTGAACCCCTAACCCCTCCACTTGAGGGCCCACCGACGTGACCCGAATCGGTGAACTATGGCCCGGAGTCGGGTATATAAGGGTCGGCGATACCGAGGATTCGGACGCCGACTTTCGCGTGTCGAGGAGCACAATGCCGACAATTCAGCAGCTGGTCCGAGAGGGCAGGAAGCCCAAGCCGAAGAAGGAGAAGACGCCCGGTCTCGCCGGAGCGCCGCAACGTCGCGGTGTGTGCACGCGCGTGTACACAATCACTCCAAAGAAGCCGAACTCGGCGTTGCGCAAGGTCGCACGTGTTCGACTCACGTCGGGCATCGAAGTCACCGCCTACATCCCGGGTGAGGGCCACAACCTCCAGGAGCACTCGATTGTGCTCGTCAGGGGCGGTCGAGTGAAGGACCTCCCCGGTGTCCGCTACAAGGTCATTCGCGGCACGCTGGACGCGTCGGGCGTTGCCGACCGCAAGCAGGCCCGTTCCCGCTACGGAAGCAAGAAGGAATCCTGATGCGTCGAGCTCCCGCCAACAAACGATTCATCGAGCCGGATCCGATCTTCCGGAACCTGCTCGTCGCCCAGGTCATCAACAAGGTGCTCCTGGACGGCAAGAAGAACGTCGCCCGCTCGGTCGTGTACGGAGCGCTCGAGGTCGTCGAGCGCAGAGCCGGCCAGGATCCGGTCACGGTCCTGAAGAGAGCAGTCGACAACATCCGGCCCCAGGTGGAGGTGCGCTCCCGTCGAGTGGGAGGCTCCTCGTATCAGGTGCCGGTAGAGGTTTCCCCCCGCAGGGCAAACTCGCTCGCCATTCGCTGGCTGGTTGGTTTCGCCCGCAAACGCAAAGAATCGAAGATGTCGGAGCGGCTCGCCAACGAGATCATGGATGCTTCGAACAACACCGGTTCTGCAGTGAAGCGGAAGGAAGACATCCACAAGATGGCCGAGTCGAACAAGGCGTTCGCCCACTACCGCTGGTAGGACGCCCCATCTGACAACCCCATAGCGACTGAGGAAGAGATGAGCAACGGAGAAAGGGACGCGCTGGCCGGACTGCGCCAGTACCCGCTGAGCCGGACCCGAAACATCGGGATCATGGCCCACATCGACGCGGGCAAGACGACCCTGACGGAGCGCATCCTGTACTACACCGGCAAGACCTACAAGCTCGGCGAAGTCCACGAAGGCGCCGCCGTCATGGACTGGATGGAACAGGAACAAGAGCGCGGCATCACGATCACCTCAGCCGCTACTACCGCCGGGTGGCACGACCACTGGATCAACATCATCGACACGCCGGGCCACGTCGACTTCACCGTCGAAGTCGAACGTTCTCTGCGGGTGCTCGACGGCGCCGTCGCCGTGTTCGATGCCGTGGCCGGAGTCGAACCTCAGTCGGAAACGGTCTGGCGTCAAGCCAACCGGTACAACGTCCCCCGGATCTCGTTCGTCAACAAGATGGACAGGATCGGCGCCGACTTCTACGCATCGGTCGACTCGATCCGTGAACGCCTGGCAGCGAACCCGGTTCCGATCCAGCTCCCTGTGGGAGCCGAAGGCGAGTTCACCGGCGTTATCGATCTGATCGAGGAGCGGGCCCACATCTGGCACGGTGACGACGGAAAACGTTGGGACACCGTTGCCATCCCAGAAGAGATGGTCGAACTCGCCCACGAGTGGCGTGGCAAGATGATCGAAGCCTGCGCAGATGTCGACGACTCGTTGCTCGAGAAGTACCTCGAAGACGTCAAGATTGAACCGGGCGAACTCCACACCGCGATTCGCAAGGGAACGCTGGAGGGAACCTTCACGCCGGTGCTCTGCGGGTCGGCGTTTCGCAACAAGGGTGTGCAACCCCTTCTCGACGCGATCGTGTCATATCTGCCCAGCCCGCTCGATCTCCCTCCGATGGAGGGGTTCAAGCCCGGCGACGAGCAGACGAGACTGACGCGGGCCGCTGAAGACTCGGAGCACTTCACGGCCCTCGCGTTCAAGATCATGAGCGACCCGCACGTCGGCAAACTCGTCTACATCCGTGTGTACTCGGGCTCCGCCGGCAAGGGCGACCAGGTCACCAACTCGACGACGGGCCGAAAGGAACGGCTCGGCCGCCTGCTGCGGATGCATGCCAACCATCGCGAAGACCTGGATGCGATCCACACGGGGGACATCGTCGCCGTGGTCGGGCTCAAGAAGACGACGACCGGAGACACGCTCTCCGATTCTGGCTCACCTATCCAGCTGGAGTCGATGACGTTCCCAGCTCCCGTCATTTCGGTGGCCATCGAACCCAAGACGAAGGTCGATCAGGACAAGCTTGGCGACGCTCTGCACCGCCTGGCGGAAGAGGACCCTACGTTCCTGGTGCGTACCGACGATGAGACCGGGCAGACGATCATCTCCGGGATGGGCGAACTGCACCTGGACGTCCTCGTCGACAGACTCGTACGAGAGTTCAGGGTCGGAGCGAACGTCGGCCGTCCGCAGGTGGCGTATCGGGAGACGATCAAGGCCGGTATCGAGAAGGTTGAAGGACGCTACATACGCCAGTCCGGCGGACGCGGCCAGTACGGCCACGTTGTCATCGCCCTCGAACCAACTGGTCCCGGGGGAGGCTACGAGTTCGTCGACAAGATCTCCGGCGGCCGGGTGCCGCGCGAGTACATCCCTTCGGTCGATGCCGGCATCGAGGAGGCCCTCAACCAGGGCATCCTGGCCGGCTACCCGATGGTGGACGTGCGTGCCACGCTGGTCGACGGGTCCTACCACGACGTCGACTCCTCGGAGATGGCCTTTCGTATTGCCGGTTCGCTGGCGGTCCAGGAGGCGGCGAAGCGGGCGGGCGTCAAGCTTCTGGAGCCGGTCATGGCTGTGGAAGTGGTCACCCCCGAGGACTACATGGGTGACGTCATCGGGGACCTGTCATCTCGGAGGGGGAAGATCGAGGAAATGAATCAGCGAGGGAATGCGCGTGTCGTCACCGCACAGGTACCGCTGGCAGAGATGTTTGGATACGCGACCGACCTGCGGTCTCGCACGCAAGGCCGGGCGGCCTACACCATGCAGTTCCACTCGTACCAGGATGTGCCCGAATCGATAGCCAATGAGATTGTCGCCCGTGTGCGGGGCGAATGATGAGGAAAGGGTTTTGTGATGGCGAAGGCGAAGTTTGAGCGGACGAAGCCGCATGTGA
>CBEVHI010000237.1:0-3288 GCA_965549635.1 uncultured bacterium
GCTCAAGCTCAACGCGACCAAGCCCAACAGGAACGAGACCGGGCCGTCGCCGCAGAGGAAGACGCTGAGCAGCAACGAAGCGTCGCCGAAGAGGAAGCCGTACGGGCCGAGCAGCAGGCCGAGATCGCACAGACAAACGCCGAACTCGCCCGGTCCCGGGAACTGGCGGCGTCTGCGATCAATGTGCTTGACGAGGACCCGGAACTGAGTGTGCTATTGGCATTGCAGGCGGCACAGGGTGCTGAGCCTGCGTTCGAGTCGGTTTCCGCCCTACACGCAGCCATACAGAACCACCGAACGGTTCGCACAATCACGTGGCCTTCCGATTGGGCTATGGGTCTGGCACCGGCTGGGTCGATCAGCCCGGATGGTCGGTATGTGGCCGCTTCGGGGGCACGGCACCAACTTGCGGTTTGGGACTTGGAGAAAGGCTCGACGGACCCGGAATGGTTGTTTGAGGTGCCCTACCCCGAGCATGCGGTCATTCTTCCCTACTTCACAAACGATGGTTCATCGGTTGTGGCAACGGTCGCCTGGTTCAATCTTTACCAACCTCCGGAGCTGTGGCCGGAGCCGCCACCCGAAGTAGGCGTCTACGTGCTGGACACTGAGACTGGTGATGTGATCCGCCACATCCGGGGACCCCGTTGTCCGATCACGGGACTCTTTCAGACTGGTCGATTCCTTGATTTGAACCGCCTTGTTGGTGCTGGATCCCCGTCGGCGGAGAACTGCTCTCTGGGTTCCGGGGATGCGGACATGTGGCTCCTTGATCTGCGAACGGGCGAATTCGAGGTCGGCTACCAAGAACCGGTGTTCTCTTGGTTGTGGGGAACGCCAGCATCGCTCACCAAGGACGGCCGCTATCTGGGATTCATCGATGGATTCAACAGCATGGTTGTCAATCTGGAGACCGGCGAAGAGGTGTTCGAAGCGCCTGGCGGTGAGGTCTCGCAACTGAGCAGAGATGGCTCCCTCCTTCTGGCAGCTGGCAAGACGAGTTTCAGCGTGTGGGACATCAGATCCGATACCAGACTGTGGGGAGCAGATTCTCCGTCACCATTGAATGACTTGACCTTCAGTGAGGACGAGGAACTGGTTTACGCAACCGCCTGGGATGGTGTAGTCCGGATTTGGCAGGCGGAAACTGGCTCGCTGCTCACTGAACTGAAGGGTCATCGTTCATTTGCTTGGTTCCTTTCGATGACAACCGACAACGCTTTGGTGGCGAGCTTCTCGGCGGATCGGACCGGGCGGGTGTGGGACCTCTCGGCGAAGGGCCATGGCGAAATCACAGGGTTTGATCTACCGGGCGTTCCTGTCTTGCAGTCTGGCAACTTCATCGGTGACCGGGGAGCAGTGCTTCTGTACCCGGAAACGGATGCGGCCGTTGCCCTGGGAGGTCCCTCAGTACGTTTCCTCGAGCCCGGGGTTGCGGCGATTCTCAGCACAACCTCCGGCGATGTGGAGTACCTCTTCGAAGGCTACGGAGCTCAGATGGTTCGCTTGTCCCCTGACGGATCTCTACTCGCCGGCCAACCATTTATCGCACCGGGAGTTCTTGGCCCGGTACACATCCGCGATGTTGACAGCGGGGAGGTGCTGGTCGAACTTGAGGACCTGTGCACCTACGACAACGAGAATCGTCTGCCGGGCCAGGATTGCCGCAGTGACCCCGGCGCGCTCGGTGACTACGTGACGTCGATGAGCTTTTCGCCGGACGGATCGATGCTGGCAATTGCCGGTGACGATTCAGGACAGACCGGCGTGTGGGACGTGGCGACCGGCCGTAGGCTCACTTGGCTGACAGTCGGCGGCCCTGGCGACGAGATTGGGCTTTGGTTCAGTCCCGCCTCTGATCTCCTGATTGCCGATTCCAGCAAACTGACCGTCTACGAGCCCGCAGGTTGGACGGAGTCGGCGTCATTTCCTATCCGCTCCGGGTGGTTCGATCTGCTCTTCCGCGGCGATAGCCCACATCTGATCGGCCTCGACGCTTTGGCCGGAATCGTCAGAGTGGACACCGACACCTGGGAATACGTCGGAGATCCAATGCTCGGCCACGAAGGCATCGTCTTCGACATCGACATAAACGACGACGAGACGCTGATCGCGTCGGCGGGATCTGATGGGTTTGTACGGATATGGAGCGCTCTGTCCGGTGACCTGTTGCAGGCAATCCCCCTCGGTGACACCACCGTCAACTTCGTCGAGTTCATCGACGACAGTCACCTTCTCATCATCGACCAGAGCCGCCGCGCACTGGTAATGACCATCGACATACCCGAACTGCTCGACATCGCCCGATCCCGCGTTACCCGCAGCTTCACCGATGACGAGTGCACCACCTACTACATCGACCCGTGCCCCGACCTGGAAACGATCCAGGGCGGCTGAGAGGAGGATGGCATGGCTGCAACCGGGCCTAGCTCCTATGACGGGTTCCTGTCGTATTCGCACGCTGCCGACGAACTCCTGGCTCCGCGGTTGCAGGCCGGGTTGCAGCGTTTCGCGAAGCCGTGGTGGCGGCGAAGAGCGTTGCGGGTGTTTCGGGATGAGGCGTCGTTGTCGGCGAATCCGCATTTGTGGTCGTCGATCACCGAGGCGTTGGATGATTCCGGGTGGTTTGTGTTGTTGTTGTCTCCGGAGGCTGCCCGGTCGGAGTGGGTGAACCGGGAGATCGACTATTGGGTCGAGCACAGGGATCCTGGCCGGATTCTGCCGGTGGTGACCGACGGAGCGTTTGGTTGGTCGGATGGGGATGTGGCCGGGGATGCGGTGCCTGCTTCGTTGCGGGGGGTGTTTTCTGATGAGCCTCGGTGGGTGGATCTGCGTTTCGCTCGAACAGAGACTCAGTTGGATTTGCGGCATACGAGGTTTCGGGATGCGGTGGCCGATATTGCGGCTGCGGTTCGGGGGGTGGCGAAGGACGAGTTGGTGTCCGAGGAGATCCATCAGCACCGCCGGACGATTCGGACCGCTTGGACCGGCGGGATCGTCATCCTCGCATTGGGGATTGCGGCCACGGTGGGGGCGGTCATCGCTGTCGATCAGTCCAACCAGGCGCAAGCCCAACGCGACCAAGCCCAACAGGAACGAGACCGGGCCGTCGCCGCAGAAGAGACCGCCACCGAGGAACGGGACCGGGCCAACCAGGAGGCCGACCGGGCGAACCTGCTCGCCGAACAGGAAGCGTCAGCCCGGGCCGAAGCCGAGGCAAACCTCGAGCTGGCACGCTCTCGGAGACTGGCCGCCTCCGCGATCAACGTCCTCGACGACGACCCGGAA
>CBEVHI010000238.1:0-3260 GCA_965549635.1 uncultured bacterium
GAGCAGTGGCTGATGTTCTTCCCCGTCTGGCCTGAGGAGACCCAATGAGCGACGACAGATCACACGAACGGGTCAACGACATCCTGCTCGGGCCGCTGGAGCGCCCGGCGCTGCGCTGGTTCGCCGAGCACCTGCCTCCCTGGATGACCCCTGACACGCTCACGCTGATCGGCATCGTCGGCTCCGTGATGACCTTCGCCGGCTACTGGGCCAGCAACGTGACGCCGTGGTTCCTCTGGCTTGCCAGCCTCGGTCTTGTCATCAACTGGTTCGGAGACTCCCTGGACGGGACGATCGCCCGACATCGTCACATCGAACGCCCCAAGTACGGGTACTTCGTCGACCACACCGTCGACGGTGTCAGCGAGACCCTCGTGGCGTTCGGCCTCGGGCTCTCCCCGTACGTCTCGTTCAACGTTGCCGCGGTGGCCCTGGTCGGCTACCTGCTCATGTCCGTGTACGTCTACCTGACAACGTACGTACGCGGCGTGTTCCAGATCTCGTACGGACGATTCGGTCCCACCGAGGTGCGGGTTCTCATCATCGGCTTCAACGCCCTGCTGTTCTTCGCTGGAACTCCGATGCTGGAAACCCCGTTTGGCACCGTCGGGCTCTACGACCTTATGATCGGGCTGCTGGCTGCGATCCTGATCGTGATCTTCATCGTGTCGGCGATCCGCGAAGCGCGAAGCCTCGCCATTGAGGACACAGGAAAACACTGAGATGCTCACCATCGAGAAGGTCGACGTCACCAACCGAGCGCAGGTCAAACGCTTCGTCGACCTCCCCTACCGGCTGTACCAGGACGATCCGCACTGGGTGCCCCCACTCAAAATGGACGTCGCCACGATGCTCAACCCGAAGAAACATCCCTTCTACGAGCACTCAGAAGCCGACTTCTTCCTCGCAGTGAGAGACGGAAGGGATGTAGGACGTATCGGTGCCCTGGAAAACACCCGCTTCAACGACGTTCACCACACCCGTGAGGGAGAGTTCTACTTCTTCGACGTCGAGGACGACTCCGATGCAGCCGCCGCCCTCTTCACCCGGGCGTTCGAGTGGGCTGCCTCCCGGGGACTCGACGCCGTGATCGGCCCCAAAGGATTGAGCCCGTTCGACCCCTACGGGATCCTCCAGCGTGGCTACGAACACCGGCAGACGATGACGATGCTCGCCTACAACTTCCCCTACTACATCCGCCTCGCAGAGGAGAACGGTTTCGTCAAGGAAGTCGACTTCATCTCCCACATCATCGACCCTTCGACATTCGTACTCGACGCTCGCATCCCCAGGATTGCCCAGCGAGCCGCCGAGCGTTCCAACCTGCGCGTCCATCAGTTCCGTTCGAGGTGGGAGATCTACCGTTGGGCGGAGCGCATCGCCAGAACCTACAACAGCTCCTTCGTGGACAACTGGGAGTACGTCCCACTGACCGAAGCCGAGATCAGCTTCGTGGTGAAGCAGATCCTTCCGGTCGCCCGGCCGGATCTACTCAAACTGATCGTCACCGAAGACGACACGCCGGTCGGTTTCGTGCTCACGTTCCCTGACATCTCCGGGTCGCTGCAGAAGATGGGGGGAAGAATCTTCTCGCTCGGTGCGATCTCGCTCATCAGGGAGCTACGCACCAGCAACTGGGTCGTGGCCAATGGCATCGGCATTCTCCCCGAGTATCAGCGGAGGGGCGGTAACGCGCTCCTCTACCGAGAGCTTGCCGAAGTCTTCACGCGGGCAGGTTTCGACCGCTACGAATTGACCCAGGTGGCAGAAACGGCCGTGCAGATGCGCAAGGATCTGATCAACATCGGCGGAGTCCCCCACAAGAACCACCGGGTGTATCGAAAGGTCTTGTAGGCAAGATCCTTGCCCCCAAGAGGCAATTCGTACTTCGCACTTGACATGAGCAACCGGCGCCGAAGCCGGCCGTCCTGCGCCAGATCGGTGGCTCAGCGGAGAGAGCCGCCCTTTCCGATCACGACGACCCCGCCGGCCGAGATCGTGAAACGCTCTGCGTCCTTCGCCTGGTCGATGCCCAGTTGGAATCCGTCCGGCACCACGACGTTCTTGTCGAGGATGGCGCGTCGCACCACGGCGTTGCGACCGATGGTGACACCTTCGAACAGCACCGAGTCCTCCACGGTGGCGTAGGAGTGCACCCGAACCCCTGCGGACACCACCGACCGGCGGATGACCCCTCCAGATACGATCGTCCCGCTTCCGACCAGCGAGTTGAGCGCTCGCCCGCGACGGCCTTCGACGTTGTGGACGAACTTCGCCGGCGGCCGGGGGAAGTCCCAGGTGAGGATCGGCCAGCGTTCGTTGTACATGTCGAACACCGGATCGACTGCGATGAGATCCATACTCGCCTCGTAGTAGGCATCGAGCGTTCCCACGTCTCGCCAGTATCCGCGTTCTCGTTCGGTCTGGCCCGGCACCCGATTCCTCGCGAAGTCATACACGTAGGCATCGCCCTGCTCGGTGAGCAGCGGGATGATGTTCCCACCCAGGTCGTGACGTGACGCCTCGTCGTCGGCGTCTTCTCGAAGTGCCCTGAGCATCGTCTTGGTGTTGAAGATGTAGTTGCCCATGGACGCGAACGCCCGGCTGGGATCGCCTGGCATCGGAGGTGGCTCAGCCGGCTTCTCCAGGAAGCTCTGTATCTTGCCGTTCTCCGCCGCGTCGATGATGCCGAATTCGCTCGCCTCCTCGATCGGGACGGGGATCCCCGCCACCGTGACCCCTGCACCCGTGTCGAGATGTTGCTCCAGCATCTGACGGGGATCCATCCTGTAGATGTGGTCGGCTCCGAAGACGAGCACATGGTCTGGACGTTCGTCGTCGATCAAGTTGAGGTTCTGGAAGATGGCATCAGCCGAACCGGAGAACCAGTGTGGACCCCTGCGCATTTGGGCGGGCACCGCCGCGACGTAACTGCCGAGAAGCGAGGAGAGCCGCCACGTCTGGGCGAGATGCCGGTCCAGGCTGTGGCTCTTGTACTGCGTGAGCACCACGATCCGGCGAAAGCCGGCGTTGACCAGATTGGAGAGCACGAAGTCGACCAGGCGATAGCCACCGCCGAACGGGACAGCCGGTTTCGCGCGGTCACGGGTCAGCGGAAACAGCCGGCTTCCCTCTCCTCCGGCGAGGACAATGGCGAGGACCTTCGGAGTCATACGCTCACGCTAGCAAGCCTCCTCGAGCCGCTTCGTTCAAAGCCCCGCCCGGTCGGCCTCTCCAGTCTCCAGTTTCCAGTGTCCAGT
>CBEVHI010000239.1:0-3241 GCA_965549635.1 uncultured bacterium
AGCTGTTAGCTGTTAGCTTCTCTACACCTTGTCGAGTGCCTGGGCCAGGTCAAGGATCAGATCGTCAGGGTGCTCGACTCCGACCGAGATCCTCACGAGTCCTTCGGTGATGCCATAGCGCTTCTTGGCGACATCGGGCACACCGGCGTGGGTCATGGCGCCGGGGTGCTCGGCCAGGGACTCGTTGGAGCCCAGGCTGACTGCCAGATGGATCAACTTGAGGGCGTTCAGAAACCTGAAAGCTCCCGGCTCGCCGTCCTGCACCTCGAACGAGATCATCGCTCCTGCACTGAGACACTGTTTGACAAAGATGTCGTGCTGAGGGTCGCCGGGTTCGAGGTAGCCCAGGTAGTTGACGTAGTTCACCTTGGGATGGGATCGCAGGAAGTCGGCCACTTTGACGGCGCTCTCCGCCTCTCTCTGCATGCGCAGCGACAAGGTCTCGAGGCTGCGCATGAGCAGCCATCCGGTCCACGGTCCCGAGTTGGATCCCAGGTAGGTGCGCATCGACCTGATGGGACCGATGAGTGCTTCCGAGCCCAGCACCGCTCCGGCGATCAGGTCGCTGTGCCCTCCCAGATACTTCGTGGCCGAGTAGATCACGAGATCCGCGCCATGGTCGAGAGGTTTCTGGAAGAGTGGCCCGAGAA
This sequence comes from uncultured bacterium, assembly GCA_965549635.1. Lineage (GTDB taxonomy): Bacteria > Actinomycetota > Acidimicrobiia > Spongiisociales > UBA4744 > CBEVHI01. The sequence continues at coordinate 651 of CBEVHI010000239.1, forward strand.
ACGTGTTGTCCACGGCGAGCGGCACCGGCCGTTCGGGCGTCGAAGCCGCCTTCGCGACCATGGCGCACTCCTCGATGTCGAAGAGGGCGTTGGTCGGATTCGCTGGTGTCTCGATGATGATCATTCCGAGACGTTTGCCTGAGTCCGTCACTCTCCGCTGAATCTCATCGCGGGTCTCGTCCGGGAAGAACCCGACCGAGTCGATACCGAACTCGGGAAGCACGTCATTGACCAGATGGTCGGTTCCGCCGTAGAGCGGTTCGCTGTGCAACACGAGATCCCCGGGTCGAAGATAGGTGAAGAGTGTGGTCGCGATCGCAGCCATGCCGCTCTTGAACAGGAGTGCATCCTCACTTCCGTCCCACAGGCACAGGCGATCTTCGACGATCTCCAGGTCAGGGTTGTTGAGCCGGCTGTAGATGAGTCCGACCTTCTCGCCGGGTCCGGGGGGGCGCTTTCCCGTGGCCACTTCGAAGAAGGCCTTGCCTTGCTCGGCGGACTCGAATACGAACGTGGATGTCTGGAAGATCGGGCTCTTGATGGCGCCTTCCGACCACTCGGGCTGGTAGCCGTAGCCCATCATGAGGCTCTCAGGGTGGAGGCGCTTTCCCTCGATGCTGTCGTCCCACTTCATGGCCGTTCCTCTCTTCTGCACAACTCCTACATCAACGATAGGGTGCCGGGATGCGCCGTGGAGCTATCGTCGGACTGATCTTCATGACAGCGTGTTCCTCAGCGCCGGAACTCGCACCCAACGCCACGCCCGCGCCGGTCACCTCCGCGGCACCGACTTCCACCAGCACCACATCCATGGGGGTCGACACGACCTCTGCAAGCACAAGCACCACGGCCTCCACGACCGCTACCACGACGACCAGTCTGCCGATGCTGCAGGAAGTTGTCTTCACTCCGGTCGTCACCGACCTGGTCGATCCTCTCTTCGCGACTGCGCCTTCCGGTGATGCCGCCATCTACGTGATCGAGCAGGCGGGCATCATCAGGAGGATCGACGGAGACCAGTCCCGGGTGTTCCTGGACATTCGTGGGCTGGTGACCCGCAGCGGCAACGAGCAGGGTCTGCTCGGTATGGCCTTTCATCCCGACTTCCCTGGGGACCCCAGGGTCTTCGTCGACTACACCGGCAGCGGGGGAGGAACGGTGGTCGCCTCGTATCGGCTGGAGGGAGACGTCCTCGATCCGGACTCTGCGGTGGTCTTGCTCGAGGTCCCGCAGCCGGCCTCCAATCACAACGGCGGCATGGTGGCATTCGGACCCGACGGCTATCTGTATGTTGGGCTCGGCGACGGTGGGGCATCGGGAGACCGTTTCGGCAACGGTCAGCGTCCCGACACGCTGCTTGCCACCCTGCTGAGGCTGGACGTGTCTTCTCGGGATGGCTACGAGATCCCGCCGGACAATCCGTTCCTCGACAAAGGCGGCGCGCCCGAGGTGTGGGCATACGGGCTCCGGAACCCATGGCGCTTCTCCTTCGATGACGGTCTGCTCTATATCGCCGATGTGGGGCAGGGAGACTTCGAGGAGATCGATGCGGCGCCGAACGTGGGTGGCCTCAACTTCGGATGGCCGACCACCGAAGGGTTCCACTGCTACTCGCCAAGGCAAGGATGTGACAGCACCGGGCTCACCGCTCCGGTCCTCGAGTACGACCACTCGGAGGGCTGCTCGGTGACTGGCGGGTACGTATATCGCGGTCCGAAGATTCCGGAGCTGTCCGGCCACTACTTCTACTCGGACTTCTGCTCCGGCTGGATTCGCAGCTTCAGGTACGGCGAAGGCGCCGTCACCGACGAGCAACAGTGGTCGGACGGGATCGGGAACGTGACTTCGTTCGGACTCGACGGGAGCGGAGAACTGCTGGTGGTGACCCGTCAGGGAACGGTGTATCGGATGGAGCCGATCAGGTAGTCGGGGTCCGCCTGGCCCACGCGTAGCGAGCCATGGCTCGCGGTGGCGGCCAGGCATCGTGCCGTCGGTAGGCGAGATACTCCAAAGGGTTGTCGTAGTAGGCGATCGTGTCGATCGTGTGCCAGAGGTTCTCCCCCCTGCGCAGTGCCAGCACTGCTCCCGCCGCCGCTCCACCGATCATCCAGAGTCCGTAGATCGTCGGAAACAGAGGACCGAGCAGACGGTGCTGCCACACGTGGGCCATCTCGTGGCGCTCCAGGAGTTCTTCGCGTACGTCCCCCGTGAGGTTTTCGACGTTGGTGATCGAGTTGCCCACCGTCACCGCAAAGCCCTTGCGGACGCTGAAGCCGGTCCCGTAGACGTGGCGGCCGCGGCGGCGGCTCAGGCCGGCCCGGTATGCGGTCCGAGGAAACTGGATCGCGTGAAGCACGAGCGAGGACGCCGTGCCGATCAGACCCCAGGTCGAGTCGAGCAGGAAGCCGACCCAACCGGACGGGCGCCTCCAGTCGTAGATCTGGCGCCATCCCGAGACCAGACCGTTGAGGCCACCGACGGTTGCGCCGAGCGGGGCGAGGCCGACTCGCGAGAGCGCCAGTCCACCGAGTGCCGCTCCGGCAGCGCCGGTGGCGATCGCCTCGGGCATCGATCGTGTGTCGTTCTCCACG
>CBEVHI010000240.1:0-3225 GCA_965549635.1 uncultured bacterium
CTCCCGGACATCGCTCGAGCAGCGTCGCCTGGAGAGGGGCACAGGCCCCGAGCAGGTGTTCGCAGTTGTCGATGACCAGCAGGACGCGGTGGTTCGCGAGGTAGGCGACGAGCGCCTCGAGCGGATCGGCCGCATGACTTGCAGGGTCTCCGAGAGCAGACGTCACCACGGCCGGCACCGCGGCAGGGTCCCTGACCGTCGCCAGCTGCGCCACCCACACGCCGTCCGGGAACCGGGGGAGCAGCTCTGCCGCCGCTTCGATCGCCAACCTGCTCTTGCCGCATCCGCCGGCTCCGGTGAGCGTGACGAGTCGCGACCTGGCGAGAACCTCGCCGAGAGATGCCAGTTCCTCTTCGCGGCCGACGAAACTCGACGGCACGGCCGGGAGGTTGTTCGGTGGCATGCTGGTCGCCACGTTCAGCGTCGGGTCCTCCATGACGATCGACCGCTCGAGCATTCGCAGGTCCACCGATGGCTCGATTCCGAGGGATTCTCCGAGGGCCCGCCTGGCGTCTTCGTAGGTCCGGAGGGCGTCACCGGTCCGCCCGGCCCGGTACAGGGCGAGCATCAGCAGTGCCCAGAACCGCTCGTAGAACGGGTACTCGGACACCGCCGAACGGAGTTCCGGCAGCATCTCCACGTGGTGCCCCAGCCGCACCTCGGCTTCGAGATGGACTTCGAACGTGGTGAGCCTCAATTCTTCGAGGCGCCTTGCCTCGGTCTCCGCATACGGGAACCCGCCGAGGTCCGCCAGGGCGCTTCCTCGCCACATCCCCAGCGCCACGGCCGCTGTCTGAGCTGCAGCGGAAGCGTCGGTGACTACCAGGTAGCGAGCCTGCTCTGCGAGCGCCTCGAAGCGAGCAGCGTCGATATCGGACGTACCTGTTTCGAGGATGTACCCCGGTCGTCGGGTCGTGAGCCGCACCGTGTCGCCCAGCGCGGAGCGAAGCCGAGAGATGTGGCTGCGCAGCGTGCGGAGTGCGGTGGGCGGCGGGTCGTCGCGCCATATCTCGTAGATCATTCGGTCCGTGGATACCACTGTCCCGGATTCCACGATCAGCAGGCCGAGGAGGCCACGTTCCATTCGGCCGGGGATCTCGAGCAGATGCTGGCCGTCTCGGACCTCGATCGGGCCGAGGATCGAGAAGTGCATTCCCCAAGCGTATCCGGACCGTTCCATCGCAGCCGGCCACATCCTTTCTGCAACTTTATCAGAACCTCTTTGAGGTATTCATATGGACGCGCCGCGACGAAAGGAGAAACCATGCACGCGGTACTGATCACCTTTGCTTCGGCGGTTCCGATCACTGAACTCGAAGCGCCCTTTACCGACTACGCCAGGGCGCTTCTCAGCGTCGAAGGGCTCGTCGCCAAGACGTGGATCCGTGATGGCGAAACTCTCGGCGGTTTCCACATCTTCACGACGCGTGAGACCGCAGACAAGTACCTCGGCTCCGAGATGGTCGCGGGGCTCACCGCCAACCCGGCGTTCTCCGGGTTCGAGATTCGCCACTACGACATCCTCGACGACCTCAGCGTGATCACCCGAAGCTCGACTCCGGCGAGGGCGTGAGCCCTCGCCAGAGAGGAGATATCACCATGAAGCATCGACCTATCCTTGTTATGGCACTCGTGGTTCTCGCTACGGTCCTCCCGGCTGCTGGTGCCGCCGCCAACGGAGCCGTCGTCATCCCGTTCGACAAGCAGTTCGTGTCCGGTTCCGACCCGTTTCAATGGAGCGGGGACGCCGGCGACGGGACCATCTTCACGACCCTTGGGGACGTGAACGTGACCGGGAACGTGTGGCACCTCGCGTTCGACAGTTGGTTGGTAGAGGAGACTGGGACCACCTGCGACTCCTTCAGTGCCGACCTCGTTGGCATCCTCAACCTCACCAACGGGCGAGTGTCGATGAATGGCACTGTCACGGAGGGCGACTGTGAAGGAGCCCGGATCCACGTACAGGCCAGGCTGGACTTGGTCGACTTCTCGTCACAGGGAACGATGCTGATCACTCCGTAGCCAGAACAGACGGGCGATGATGGGACCGGTCGAAAAGCCGGTCCCATCATCGCTGCGAGACCTCGGCCATCGCCCGACACGCCCGCACCACCGTTGCCTCATGGGGCTGTCGGTGAAAGGGTGACACGGCGGCGTATCCGAACACACGTCACCGAACAGGCCGCCACGGATCAGCGTCGAACTGTCTCTGTGTGTCGACTCCCCGCTGTCGCTCACAGAACTGGCACGGCGCGCCGGCGTGTCCCCCGGTGCCGTGCACAAGGAAGTCGAGCGTCTGCAGTCAGCAGGGCTCGTTCGTTCGAACAGTATCGGGCACACGTTGCTCGTGGAGGTGGACGGGGCTTCTTCACTGACAGGTGACCTCCGTTCGGTCGTTTCGAAGGTGTTCGGGGTCGTCGAGCTCCTCAGAGCGCGATGTGAGCGTCTGAGCAGCTTGTCGCCAGAGGGCTCATCGAGCCGGTGCCCGCACACGGCTGCTGTCGAGTGGTGCCTTGCCGGCGCTGAACGGCACCTGGAGGCAGCGGACAGGATCGCAGACCCGAGCTGAGGTGAAGGCCGATCACGCGCATGCGCAGGCGATCATCGCGATCGTTCAACGAAAGGTGCATGAGCCCGGCCCGGGCAGCGGTCTCGGATAGACGTTGCCGATCTCGACGATGACCCATCCCTTCCTGGTCCGCCCGAGGGTCATGGTCACCTGCCAGCCAATGTAGGCGAGGTCGGACGCCTAGGCACTGACCTCGGCGGGGCCGAGGCCGTCGAGCCAGAGGCCCTCCGGTTCGATCCGGGTGATGGTCGCCCGGTGTCCCCTCATGGAACTCCAGGTTGTCCTCGCGATTGAGCGGTGCCCGGACCATCATTTCGAACAGCAGACGGCTGACGCGTGCTGATCGGGGAAGCACTTCGCCGGCGTCCGTAGCCACGGCGTTGGCGTGATCGGCGACCTCAGCCGAGGCCCATCCCTGCTCCGCCACCCAGCGGGCAAACGCCTTGCCGGTCGTCGCCGCGCCGACCAACAGCGACTCAGGGGCCATGACCTTGCGGATCAAGAACCAGAAGTAGAACAGATAGTAGGCCGCGAGCGCCTTCTCGACGCCGAAGGCGCCGCAGAAAAGGCCTTCCCAGTCGGGCTTCGATACAGTGAACGGCCTTGCCCGGATCGACCCGATGGACGCTCCAACGGTGCTTCCGTAGCGGCGCGGC
>CBEVHI010000241.1:0-3207 GCA_965549635.1 uncultured bacterium
ACGCCGAGATGGCGATCATCGAACTGGTGTAGAGCAGCGGCCCTTGGGGCCGCTCAGTGCCCAGCTTTCAGCTGACAGCGAACAGCTGACAGCTTCCAGCCACAAGCTTCCAGCTACCAGCTGCCAGCTACCAGCAAGAGGGTTGCTCGATGTATCCTTGCTGTGGAACGCTTCGTTCGCTGTTCGCTGTTCGCTGTTCGCTGTTCGCTGTTGGCTGTTGGCTGTTGGCTGTTGGCTGTTGGCTGTTGGCTGTTGGCTGTTGGCTGTCGGCTGCTCACCCGTCACTGGTCACGTGCTCTACCGACACGGTGACCTCTTCCAGGCGTTCAGGATCGGGGGTGACCCCCAGGCCCGGTCCCTGCGGAACCCGGATCGTGCTGTCGGCCTCGAGGATGAACGGCGTAGTGATGTCCTGCTCGTAGTAGCGGGCAGTCTCGGAGATGTCACCCGGATACAGGAAGTTGGGGAGTCCAGCCAGTGCCAGGTTCGCCGCCCTCCCGAGTCCGGTTTCGAGCATTCCACCGCACCACACCGGTACGTCGTGGAGTTGGCAGAGGTCGTGGATACGGCGGGCCTCCAGATAGCCACCGACACGTCCAGCCTTGATGTTGACGATGGAGCAGGCACCAAGTCGAATCGCAGCATCGGCCGTCCGCATCGATGTGATCGACTCGTCCAGGCAGACGGGCGTTCTCGCCCTGCTCGCGAGCATGGCGTGGGTGAGCAGATCCTCCTCTGCGAACGGCTGCTCGATGAGCAGCAGATCGAAGTCGTCGAGGCGTGCGAGATGTTCGACATGGGAGACCTCATAGGCAGTGTTGGCATCGACTTGCAGCATCAAGTCGGCGCCGAAGCGATCCCTGACTGCCCGAACCGGATCGATATCCCATCCGGGCTCGATCTTCAGTTTGACACGGCGGTAGCCGCGCTCGACGTAGCCGGAGACGGCGTCGATGAGTTGAGGGATCTCATCGAAGATCCCTACTGATACGCCGACCGGTACTCGCCTGCGCGTCGCCCCCAGGAACGATGCAAGAGACTGACCCGATGTCCGCAGCTCGGCATCGAGGACTGCCATCTCCAGCGCGGCTTTCGCCATCTGATGTCCATGAAACGGGGCGAGCTTGGGTCCCAGTGACCCAGCGGAGACTTCGGATCCGAGCCGCGGGAGGAAGTGATCGCGGATGACCTGCTGGGCGCCCTCGACGTACTCGGAGGAGTAGAGCGGTTCTTGCATGGCGGCACACTCGCCCCAGCCGACCGCGCCATCGGTCTCGATCCGTACCAGCAGGATGTCGCGTGTGGCTTCGGTGCCAAAAGAGGTGCGGAACGGGTACACCAGCGGAAGGTGGATGCGGCGCAGCTCGACGTCTTCGATCCTCATCGGGTGGCCTCGAGGACGTACCAGCCGACAGGGTCGAAGCCGGTGACAACGTAGCCGTCATCCATCGCGGCGGAGAGGGTTGATCGGATCGCCATGCACCACTCTTCGGCAACCGCGTTCGCAGCCGTGCGGAGTGCGACGATGTCGGGTGGGATCTGGACGCAGAGCCTGTCCGCTCTCCTGAGGTCGACCGCAGGACCGTCCACGTTGCGGACGGCGGCGATCGCGCCGGCAGCGACTAGTTGCGGGGCGTCGGGAGGCTGCAGCCGTCCGTTGCGCACCGCAGTTGCGGTCGCACCGGTCGGATTCCAATCGACGATGAGGCGATCGCTTTCGGTACGGGCACTGAACTGATCCTGGAGATTTCCATACAGGTTCTGCCGGTAGGAGATGGGCACGGCGCCGAGTCGGTTCAAGTTGAAGTCGGCATTCGCCCTTATGAGAGGATCGAACGACCAGATGATGTGGCCGATGCCGCGGCGCTCCGCCCACACGCCCTGGTGCAGCTTCAGTGCCGAACCGACGCCTCGGCCGCGTGCTTCGGCGACGACTCCGGTGATGTGCGAGTGCAGGTGGAGCCTCCCATCGTGCCACCCGAGAAAAGCGACGGTGGCGCCGACCATCGTGTCCTCGAAGAACGCTCCGGCGACGTAGTTGCCCGACTCGATGAAGGCGACGCCCAACTCCGATGGGACATGCGTGGCGTCCCGTCCCCAAACCAGGGAGAAGATCTCTGCGACACGAGCGGTGTCACGGTGGTCTCTGAGGAGCCTCACGTCGACTTGGGCGGTGTGCGCTGCCCGTCGTGCAGCGGTCTCCAGTTCGGTGGCGTTCATCGCATACGACGATAGGACGGCCGGAAGGTTCAGTGTGTGATCGTCAGCACGATCATGCCCAGAGCGATGAGCACGGCCACGATCAGACCGGCAGAAGCCCACCATGGCAGGGTCGAGATGTCCGGTGTCTCTCTGGCCTCGCTGTCGAAAGAAGACGGGACGGGGCCTCCTGTGCGCATCGGTTCGAGTATGTGCCTGGCGGCTTCGGCATCGAGGGTCTCCACGAGGAGATAGACGGGAAGTCCGGCGTAGGTCCCGCCGGCATCGTCGGCGAGGATCAAGGCGGGGATTCCCTCCGACTCCAGGGAGGCCCGAGCCAACTCGGCTTCCACCCTGTGCGAGAATCTGCCTACCCGTTCCATGTCGGCCATGGGGGCACGTTAACGGCTCACCAGAAGTCTGCTGAGCGATGCCGCCGGATGCGGGTCCTGCACGGGCCGGATGGCTCTGGTGCTTCGTCGACCTTGATAGCGTGGAGGGATGGACTCGAGACCGCTTCGCCTCCTCCTCGATGAGCTGGCCCCGTTCGACGACCGTGAGGCCACATACAGGGACCGGTTGATCGCGTTGCTCGATACGACCTCTGAGCCCTTCTCGAGAACGCAGTTTCGCCCTGGCCACGTCACCGCGGGCGGGTTCGTTCTCGCCCCAGACCGCAGTGCGTTGCTGCTCGTCAAACACCGCAAACTGGGAATGTGGCTGCAGCCCGGGGGCCACGTCGAGCCCTTCGACGAGAGTGTGATCGACACTCAACGGCGAGAGATCGAGGAAGAGACGCTGCTCTCGGGCCTCGATTGGCTCGGGGTGTTCGACCTCGATGTGCACACGTTCCCACGGCGAGACGGCGATCCGGAGCATGAACACTTCGATGTGCGCTCGGCGTTCGTGTCTCCAACCTGGGCGGTGGCACCGGGGGACGGAACTGATGATGTGCGGTGGTTTCCGTTCGAGGAGATCCCCCGTGGAGATGCCTCAATCGCCCGACCG
>CBEVHI010000242.1:0-3186 GCA_965549635.1 uncultured bacterium
GCTGCCTTGCGCTCTTCTCGACGGGCGAGGTCGGCATCGATCGTTCTCCACTCTTGTTTGATGACCGCCACAATCTGCTGCTCTCGGGTCTCGGCAGAGGCCAGGCGCTCGCGAATGGCTTGCACCTCTTGCTCGAGAGTCTCCTTGAGTTGGAGCAACTCGAGCACCCTGTCTTCGGCTTCTCGCACCTGCCTGCGGAGACTCTCCACGTCCAGGCGCATGTTCTCGGTCTCCTTGGCGCTCATCCCTCCGGCGAAGAGGCGCTGCTCCTGACGGTCCACCTTGGTTTCAGCCATCTCGAGCTCACCGTTCGTCTTGTCGAGGTCCAGAGACGAATCACGGAGAACCGCCTCCTTGGCGTCGAGTTCCGTGCGCACGGACTCGGTTTCGAAGTGGGCGTTCTTGTACTGCTCGAGTTCCGGAAGAGACGCTCTCTGGTCGAGCAGACGATCGATCTCCGAGTCCACTCTCTGGAGCTCGAGCAGGTCCTCCAGGCTTTGGAATTCACGCATCGCTGCCATCGACGGTGGATGCTACACAAACCCCACGGCCCGCGAACCACTCCCCCGCCAAGGTCCGACGCTGCCTCATCATGACGTTGGCACCAGGAGGCCGGTTTGTGCACTAGTCTCCGTCAACCCGGGCGCTTAGCTCAGTCTGGCAGAGCACCTCGCTTACACCGAGGGGGTCGGCGGTTCAAACCCGTCAGCGCCCACCACCCCTCAGCCTCGCTGTCTCGACAACGCATTTGCTGACAGACGGCTGTACCTTATGAATGCTTAAAACCAGACACTTGCCTACCATTCCCTGGTACCGGGGAGGTACTCTTGGCGAGACGCTTCGCCGATCGAGACGGCCATGAGGACACGATACGTCGATACCTCGACGAGATCGGCACGTACCCCCTTCTGAGTGCGGAGGAGGAAGTCGACCTCGCCAAGGCGATCGAGCACGGAGAGAAGGCAGCGGAGGCTCTGGAAAACGGGCTGGACCCGCATCGCCGAGGCAAGGCAGAGGCTCTCGTCCGCCGCGGGAAGCAGGCTCGCCAACACTTCATCAGCGCGAACCTCCGACTGGTGGTCTCCATCGCCAAGCGGTACACCAACTCCGGGCTGGGTCTCCTCGATCTCATCCAAGAAGGCAACCTCGGGTTGATCCGGGCCGTAGAGAAGTTCGAGTACCGGAAGGGATTCAAGTTCTCGACCTACGCGACATGGTGGATACGACAGGCGGTCACCAGAGCCATCGCCGACAAAGGCAGAACGATCCGGGTTCCCGTACACATGATGGACACGATCGCGCAGGTCCGGCATGCCGAGAGCTACCTGACCAAACGCCTCGGGCACAAACCGACTCCCGATGAAATCGCCGAACACTCCGGTCTCGAAGCCCGCAAGGTGATAGAAGCGATGCGCGTCGCACCCGAGCCCGTCTCGATCTTCGAACCGGTCGGCGAGGAGGAGGCCACTCTCGGAGACTTCATTGAGGACGCCGATACGCCGGAGCCCTTCGATCTCGTCGCTCTGGAGATGCGTCGGCAAGACCTCGCTCTCGTTCTCAGCCGCCTCGAGGAGAGAGATCGAATCATCCTGACGATGCGCTACGGACTCGAGGATGGCATCCCGCGAACGCTCGATGAAGTCGGCAGGCGCCTCGACCTCACGAGAGAGCGCATCCGCCAGTTGGAGGCGAAGGCGCTCGCCAAGCTGCGCCACCCTGCGAATCCTGCCGGTCCGCGCCGCATGATCTCGCCGTAGCGGAACCGCAGTTCGAACCCCGACCCAAGCGCGTTGGGGCAACTGGCGGACTAGTTTTGGGTGTATGCAGTACATGCATGTGGCGGAGTTTCACATCCTTCCCGGCGCGATGGGACCATTCACCAGCGCCGTGCAACGTTGGGAACGCGCCGCGCTCTCTGATCCCGATGGACCCCTCGAGCACCAGGTACTCGTCGACACCGACAAGCCCTCTCGGGTCCTCGTACTCACCCGCTTCGAGAGCGAGGAGCACGCCCGCCGCTTTGCGACATCGAGCCTCCCGAATCGACTCATGGCGGACATCCTCTCCTGCTGCGACACAACGATGTCCTCCCGGCGCTACTCGGTCTTCTACGCGGCGGGCAGAGAAGGCCACACGGCCGTCTTCGGGGCGAGCCCGCGCGAGTAGGAGCCCGGCTCCGCAGCCGCCTACCCAACTAGGGCATCGGCCGAGTGAACCAGGCTCCACAGATCGTCGACGTTTGCGCTGAGGGGCCGATGCTCGTCATCACGTCGAGGCCTGCCCCGTCCCCTCCGGCGGTAGTACGGCTGGCCTTCCCAGAAGATGACACCGCCCCATACACCCCACTCGAGCTCCTCTTGGAGGGCAGCTTGCAGGCACGAAAGCCGGACAGGGCAGCGGCTGCAGATCACCTGGGCGCGAGCCAGCTCCTCGGGTCGTTCTGAGAAGAAGAGGTCGTGTGCGCCGGACTCGACGCACGCACCCCGTTGGTAGAGATCGTTCACAGCTGCTTCCTTTGCCTTCCGGAAACGTCCGGCGGCTCGGAAGGACGGTGAAGTCAGAGAGCGAGTGGCCGCGGACGCGACAAGCTAGGGCTGAGTGGCCCATATGTAGTCGTTCGCATCCGCATGGCACCTCCCGGTGAGCGCCGCCTCACCCTATTCCCTTCCGCGTGGGAGAGTCAAGGTCTTTTCGGGTACTCCGACCCTAGAAACTCCAAGCATCCTCGTGTAGAACTAGAGCAAGGGAGGACGAGGTGATGTCTATGACGAAAGTCGCAACCCGAGTCCGTGACTACCTCACCGACAACGGCGTCTCATTCGACGTCGAGAAGCATCGTCCCGCGTACACCGCTCAGGAGATCGCTGCGGTGATGCACATCTCCGGAGACTCGTTCGCGAAGGCGGTGATCCTGATGTCCGATGGGTCGCCGATCATGGCGGTGCTCTCCGCCAACCGGCACGTGGCACTGGCCAAGGTCGAGGCCGCGATCGGAGCAGGCGTCCGGCTCGCCACCGAGGCCGAGTTCGCTCCCCTCTGCCCCGACTGCGAACGAGGAGCCGAACCTCCGTTCGGCAACCTGTACGGGATGCCGGTGTATCTCGATGCCGGGTTTGACGCCGACCAGATGGTCTTCAACGCGGGCAACCACGTCGAGACCATCACCATGTCGACAGAGGACTACGT
>CBEVHI010000243.1:0-3170 GCA_965549635.1 uncultured bacterium
TCATCGACCACGTGACGTTGGTTGCAGCACCTTCGGGCTGCAGCGAGAAGACGGTTGTGTTGGTTGCCTTGAACGGCTTGAGGAACTCCAGCGCGATCTCGATACGTGAGTCGGCGGACGCGCCGGTGATCTGCATGCTGCCCTGACCCACCTTGCGGTTGCCCGACCACGAGTATCCGGCACCTTCCCCGGCTTCGGAACCCGTGAAGGTCTTGTCCATGTCCGGATCCATCTCGTCCCAGGGGGACCAGGCCTCCCACTCGTGGAAATCGATGATGTGGCGATAGACCTCATGCGGTGGGGCGGCGATCGTCGTGGAACGCTGAACGGTATAGGTGTCACTCATGGAATCGAAGCTATCAGGAACCGGGCGGTACGAGGACGTTTCCTGGCACCATCCGGCTGTCATTGCCGGCCGAAACCGCTATCAAGGGACCATGCAATCTGCCACCAGCCGGCAGCGCTGCCGGGACGCATCGTGACAACCTCTGGTCTCGTGTGGTTCCGCAGGGATCTGCGGCTCACCGACAACCCCGCTTGGGCTGCGGCGACAGCCAACCACGACCAGGTCGTAGCGCTCTTCGTGAAGGATTCACGGCTGTGGAACCGGGCGATGCCGCATCGGCTGGCGCAGTTGACCGCCAATCTGGCGGAACTCGACCGGGACCTCGCCACGCGGGGCGGGCGCTTGAAAGTCGTGAGTGGAGAGCCTGCCAACCTCCTTCCGGCTGAAGCCGCCCGCCATGACGCCGTCTACTGGAACGACGACGTGTCTCCGTTCAGCCGGCGGAGAGACGCTGCGGTCCGCAGCCGGCTCGACGTCGAACCCATCACTTTCTACGGGTCTCTCGTTCAACGACCGGGCACGATCCTCACCGGGGCGGGGACCCCCTACCGAGTGTTCACCCCCTTCTGGCGGGCGTGGTCGGCTGCCCAGTGGGAGCCATGGCCCGAACCGGGGACCGCGGTGATCAAAGACGACCCGGGGGAAGGCGTCCCCGCAGCCGGGGCCGGACCGTCGATGGAACCAGGAGAGAAGGGAGCTCTGGCTCGCCTCGCCGCCTTCTCCGTCGGTGCCTATGCGTCGACGCGGGACCATCCCAGCTTGCCAGGGACCTCCAAGCTGTCGATCGACCTCAAGTTCGGGACGATCAGTCCGCGTACGATCATCCGCCGGCTCGAAGGCCTCGAGGCTGAGACCTTTGTGCGTCAGCTCGCGTGGCGCGAGTTCTACGCCCACCTGCTGCACGCGTTCCCACGGATGGCGACCGACAGCCTGCAACCCATCTACGACCGGGTCGAATGGCGCAATGATGTCGCGGAGTTCGAGGCCTGGAAAGAGGGCCGCACCGGGTATCCCCTCGTCGACGCGGGTATGCGTCAGCTCCTCGAAACCGGATGGATGCACAACCGGGTTCGGATGGTGACCGCCTCGTTTCTCGTCAAGGATCTGTTGGTCGACTGGCGGTGGGGTGAACGCCACTTCCGCAGGTGGCTCCTCGACGCCGACCCGGCACAGAACGCCGGCAACTGGCAGTGGGTCGCCGGGACCGGAGCCGACGCCGCCCCGTACTTTCGGGTGTTCAACCCTGTCACGCAGAGCAAACGGTTCGACCCCGAAGGCGACTACATCCGCCGGTTCGTCCCCGAGCTCTCCAGCGTTCCCGCAGCTTTGATTCATGCTCCGTGGGAGGCGAGCACCAGTGAACTCAGCGGTTACGGGGTGAGCCTCGGAGAGAACTACCCGATGCCACTGGTCGAGCACGCGTTTGCCCGCGAAGCGGCCATCGCCGCCTACCGGGCAGCCCGCGCACAACGAACCTAGTGATGGAGGACAGCCGGCCGCCAGGTCTCGGCGCGACCCCATATGTCCGACAGCTGGCTACGTTGACGGCACGATGATGGAACCGACCCGGTTGCGTGAGCTCCTCAACGAGTACCGATTCGACGACGCCGAGCAACTGCTGGCTGACAACACTGACCCGGCTCTGGCCGGCGAGTTCGCTGCTCGTCGGGCCGACGCCGAGAAGCAAGCAGAGGTGATCGTTCAACGCCTCGTCGATCTCGGCGCGAAGGGACACCTCGACGAGTTCCTGGCAGTGATCGACGATCCGGTCAACCAGCGACTGGCGCCGCTGGCGTCTCCGTCCGCCCGAGGTCGCCTCGAGCTGTATGTCCAAGAGGCAGAACGCTGGCGCAAACACCAGGCTGCGGTCAACGCGCGGCGTCTCCAGGAGGCACGGCAGGCCCTTGAAGGCCTCGACCTGGGGCTAGCCGAGGGCTTGATGACGAAACTCGATGCGCGATTCCTGTCAGACCAGGGGCAACAGGAACGAGACCAACTCCTCCTCGACATGGCTGCTCGAAGGATGGAGATCGAATCGCTGGGGCGGGTCGGAGACAAGAAGAAGCGGGCCCCCGCTCGACGCAAGCCGAGGCGCCGACGTAGATAGCCTGATGGCTCTTCTTGGCTCCCAGGCGGGACATGACCCGCTCGAGGTGGCAGACGCCATCACGGGTGCCGTCGAGGCCGAGCGCCTAGCATTGTTCCTGATGCCGCTCGCCGGAACGCGAAACTCCCCGTCGAAGCTTGGAGGTGGGATCTATGTCGGAGGCTCTCGCTTACGTCGCCGCTGGAATCGTCTTTCTCTGGGGGGTGAGCCACATCATCCCGACTCGGGAGGTGGTCGCCGGTTTCGGCGACATCACCATCGACAACCGTCGCATCATCACCATGGAGTGGGTAGCTGAGGGGCTGACCTTCATCTTCGTGGCGAGCCTGATCGCAGCAGTCACAGCTTCGACAATGGCACTCGAACCTGCCGAGGACCTGGTCTACAGGGTCACTCCAGTGTTCCTATTGACCATCGGCGTGTGGACGGCCATGACCGGGGCTCGGACGAACGTCATTTGGTTCAAGATGTGCCCAGTGGTGATGTCCGTCAGTTCGGCGCTGCTGATCGCCGCCAGCCTGACCTGATTCCGCTCTCCCGCGATTCCCGGAGTTCTGGTGTTCTACCGTTTCGCCCGGCCCGATCGTGGCGACACCACCGTACAGATCTCGCTACCGCGTGCCGACTGATCGATCGCACTAGAGATCGCCGAAGCGTCCGACGGCGACGACAACTGCCACAAGGGCAAGCACCGCGTTGGCAGCGATCGCCTGCATC
>CBEVHI010000244.1:0-3108 GCA_965549635.1 uncultured bacterium
GGTCGGCTGCCGACTTCCAGGTGGAATGTCCCCAGCCGGCGCGGATCGTCGCCTGTTCCTGCGGCAAGTACTGAGCGTCGTAGATGAGTAGGTCGGTGCCGGCCGCGAACTGAGTGAGTTCGGCGTCGCTGTCCGGATCGCCGTGCTCGACGTCGGTGGCCATGACAAATGACGCGCCGTCGCGTTCGAACCGGTAGGCGGTCACCCCGCCGGGATGGTGCAATCGGGTGTGATGCACCGTGATGTCTTCGATCTCGATCGTTTCACCGTCGAGATGGTGGTACCGCTTGGTCGCCGGTGTGCCAACGAAGCTCACCGGGAACCATGGCGGGCGCATGACGGCGTCGATGGCTTCCTCGATGGTCATGCCCATGGCCGCGTGCCCGTAGAAGTCGAACTCGTTGGCCGGGTGGTAGAGCGGTCCGAAGAACGGCAGAGCGAGGGTGTGGTCCCAGTGCATGTGGGTGAGCACCACCGAGAAGTGCACCGCCTCGTCGTCGGGAAGCATCGCCGGGATGGACAGCGCGCCGGTGCCCATGTCGATCAGCAGTCGATGGTCGGGATGAAGGTCCACCTCGTAGCAGGTGCTCGCCCCGCCATACCGGTGGAACTGTGGTCCGCTGACCGGCACGGAGCCGCGAGCTCCCAGACAGCTGATGGTGAAGGCGGACACGTTTGCTCCGTGCTAGATCGGCGACAGCCTACCGACCCGGACTCCCTATCGCCGGATTGCCACCCGGTTTCTCAGGTTGTTCGACGCTCGTGTTTGCTCGACTCGAGCCGTGAACTCGCCGCTGATGCCGGGATCGAGTGCCGGCAGGTGACGAGCGGGATCGACGCTCTGCTCGATGCCGATGAGCTGTTCCTGACCAACAGCCTGGTGGAGATCGCGCCGGTGTCGAAGGTCGCCGGTCGAACCTATCTCGATCCCGGATCGGTAACCAAGCTGCTCCACACCCGCTACCGGGTGCTCGTGTCGGAGGCCGCACGCTGAATCGGTCAGCGCCGCCGATCGAGAGCCGGTCTTGAGTCCGGCACTGACTTCGCGCCAAGCACATTCTCGTCCCCGTAGCCGCGCCCTGCCGGTAGGTTGGTTCAATGGTTGAAGTCGCAGTAATCGGAGCAGGACAGGCCGGATTGGCCACGAGCTACTGGCTCGCCAAACGCGGCATCGATCACGTGCTCCTCGAGCGCGATCAACCTGGGACCTCCTGGAAGCAGCGCTGGGACACGTTCTGTCTGGTGACACCGAACTGGACGCTGAACCTCCCCGGCTTCTCGTACGACGGCGACGATCCTGACGGGTTCATACTCCGAGACGAGATCGCCGACTACGTGGCCCGCTACCGGCAGTTCCTCAACGCCCCGGTCGAGGAGTCGACGGAGGTGCTTCGCCTCCGCAGGAACAACGGCTCCTGGGTGCTGCACACGAACCATGGCGACTGGTCGGCCCGCTCGGTCGTCGTGGCCACGGGAGCCTTTCCGTTCCCGTCGACACCGCCGATCGCACCTTCGATCCCAGATCTGCTGCAACTGCACAGCCAGGACTATCGCCGGGTTTCCGATCTCCCGGATGGTGGGGTCCTGGTGGTGGGCAGTGGCCAGTCGGGAGCGCAGATCGTCGACGATCTACTGATCGAAGGTCGAGAGGTCTGGTTTTCGGTCGGTCAGGCAGGCCAGGGCCCCCGGCGCTACCGGGGTAAGGACATCACCGTCTGGCTCAAGGAGGTCGGGTTTTCCAACATGGCGGTCACCGAGGAGATGCGGCAACGGTCAAGCATCATCGTGTCCGGACGAGACGGCGGCAAGGATTTGAACCTGCGGGCGTTCGGTCGAGACGGCGTCCACCTCGTCGGCCGGGTGATCGATACGAACGGGCACACGCTCACGTTGGACGACAACGTCGGGCAGACGCTCGATGCTGCCGACGAGGTCTCGGCGCAGCTTCGGGGAATGATCGACCGCCACATCACCGAGCACGGCATCGATGTTCCACTGTCCGACGTGGAGGCCATCGACTGGGCACCAGAGGCGACCACTACCCGGCTCGACCTGGCCGCGGCGGGCATCTCCACGATCATCTGGGCGACCGGCTACCACTACGACTTCTCGTGGATCGAGGCCGACATCTTCGACGACCGTGGCTACCCGCATCACCAACGTGGCGTCACCGCCGAACCGGGCTTGTACTTCATCGGCCTGCACGGACTCCACACCGTTGCCTCCAGCCTCTTCTCCGGGGTTGGCGACGATGCGCAGTACCTGGTCGACCACCTCTCGGACGCGCTCCTGAGCGTCTGAGCCGTCACGCCGCGAGGACTGTTGAATGATGCCGGTGGGCAGGTCAACTGCTGTGCGCGACGAATCGACACGAATCGGCCGGCTGTGTGCACGGCTGAAGTACGGCCGATTCGCATCGACCGCAAGTCCCGCAGGTTTCGTCACGCCAAGGCATGGCGAAACCGAGAACGCAGCGAGTGGCGATGCACAGTCGTTGAGATGCGTGCCATGCGTCGTTCAAGGGGCTCAGAGTGTCCTGCGTCACAAGTCAAGAAGGTTGTGACCGGCCATCGGGGACATCAGCACGAACTGACGACTCAGGATAGGGCCGACAGCACCGCCCGTGAGGTCACCTCGACGGCCATGTGCGCCATCTCGGTCGGAACCGCAGGGTTGGTGACAGCTAGCGACGCCACGCCGTGGACGGTCGACCAAAGCGTGAACGCGATCTGCAGCGAGTCCATCGGGACGAGCGCTCCGGCCGTGATCGCCCGTTCGATGTTGTCGATCAGCTCTCTCAGTCCCGATGCCTGACGTGGGTCGGCCTCCTGGTCCTCCGACGGCCCGCCGGCGGTGGTCATGAACAGCAGGCGGTAGTGCTCCGGATGGGCGATCGCCCAGTCGAGGTAGGCGTGGCCGCGGGACACGAGCTCGGCGATCGGGTCGTCCGTATCGGGGATCGAGGCCTCGAGTTCCTGCCCGAATCGATCGTACTGACGGCGGCACACCTCGACCAGGAGCTGTTCCTTCGATGGGAAGTAGTAGTACAGCGCCGGCGGTGTGCAACCCACCTCCTCGACGACGGCCTCGATCGACACCTCGTGGGCA
>CBEVHI010000245.1:0-3107 GCA_965549635.1 uncultured bacterium
CCCCCTCAGGGGGAAGTGGGCTCGGCGAGGGACGAGCCGAGGTCGATGGGGGTGTCGTTGTGCCTGATGAGGTGGTGACGGTCAAGAGATGTCCCTGAAGGAACGCCTGATCGAGCAGATCCGCCGTGACGGTCCGATGCCGTTCGAGGAGTTCCAGGCGATCGCCCTCTACGACCCCGACGACGGCTTCTTCGGCTCGGGCAAGCTGCGCTCGGTCAAGGAAGGCGACTTTCTCACCTCCCCGGAGGTGAGCCCCCTCTTCGGTGAATCCCTGGGACGGTTCGTTGAGCAAGTCATCTCCCCCCCGGGGAGCCCGGCGGAAGATGTCGGGATCATCTCTCCCCCCAGCGAGGCCGCAGGGCCGAGCGTTGGGGGGAGTACCCCGAAGGGGGGAGGGGGGCCGGGGTTGCCTGTCCTGGTCGAAGCCGGTGCCGGGTCCGGATCGCTCCTGGAGCCGCTGCTCGCCGCTGTCGACACTCCGGTCGACCCGTGGGCCGTGGAAGCCTCGCCGGCGGCCCGGCGTTCGCTCGAACAGATCCTCCCGGCAGGTCACGTGATCGACTCCCTCGACGCGATCCCGACTCCCTTCACTGGTGTCATCATCGCCAACGAACTCCTCGACAACTTCCCGGTGGCCCTGGCCGTGCGGACCGAGGGCGGTTGGGAGGAGCGCTGGGTCGGGGTCCAGGACGACGAACTGGTCCTGGTACCTCACGACGCTCGCCCGGAGGTCGCTACCTGGGCAGATCGTTTCGGCCTGCCGTGCCCGATCGGTGGCCAGGTGGAGGTGCAGCTCACGGCAGGTGAATGGCTGAGCGACGTCCTCGACAGGCTCGCCGCCGGCACCATCGTGCTCATCGACTACGGCGACCTTGCCAGAAACCTGGAGCGCCGTCGTGCGGAAGGGACACTTCGCACCTATCGGGGGCATCACCTCGGCCCCGATCCGCTGCTGGAGCCGGGCGAGACCGACATCACCGTCGACGTGAACTTCACCGCCCTGCTTGCCGTCGCCGAGGAGGCAGGCGCCACCGCGGAGCTGCTCCGTCAGGACGAGTTCCTCAGCTCGCTGGGCCTTCGGGACCGGGTCCATGAGCTTCAGGAGCTGGAGTGGGAGCGTGCCCGCGCCGGCGACACCATGGGTCAGTTGAAGGCCCGTTCCGACCGGACCAACGCCGAGACACTGCTGCACCCCCGCGGCCTGGGCGACTTCCGTGTCCTGGTGGTCTACCGGTAGGCGTCTGGACCGTTTCTGGATCGGGTCGAGGCACGCTGCGCGTGGTCTCAGAAGGAGGAAACCCGATGACCAAACATCTTGGCATGCTTCTGGCCGTCTTCGCACTGGTGATGTCGACGGCCGCTCCGGCGACTGCAGGCACGAAAGGCACCGACCGACCGTTCAAAGGGACGGCGACCGGTTTCGCCCTGTACGGATACGGAGAGAACGGAGGTACCGACGGGCTGGGCAACGTCCTCGACTGCAACATCGACTCGGAGGTGCCCGACTTCTACAAGGTGACCACGTTCACCTCCGCCGACGGCACGGCGAGCCATCTCGGCAGGGTGCACATGGAGTTCGTTCACTGTCCCGGTCTGAACGGTCCCGGGCAGGGTCAGCTCGGCATCGTCGCCGCCAACGGTGATGTCCTCTATGGCGAGTACACCGGCACCTACGAAGAGGATGGAGCCCATCTGACCGTCGAGTTCATGGCCGAAAGTTCCACCGGATACTGCTATCTACTCAACGATGTGCCGTGCGAGAGCACCGGCCGGTTCGCCGACGTGGAGGGTGAGGCGACGATGCTCGCCGACGCCTATCCGGGTGATCCCGACGACCCGTTTGTTCCGTGGCCGTGGTGGGGCCGCTGGACAGGATCGCTCAGCTACTGACCTCCGGCAAGCGCACAAGGGGCCGCCTTCGTCAGGGGGCGGCCCCTCGGCTGTAAGGACCTGAGATGACGTGTAGGTTCCGAAGAGATGCGATTCGAGCTCTTGGGTCCGTTGCAGGTCCTGGAGGGTGGAGCCCCGATCGACCTCGGCGGCCCCCGGCAGCGACGCGTGCTGGCTGTGCTGCTTGCCGCCGCCCCGGACGACGTCTCGGCTCCCCGGCTGATCGACGAGGTGTGGGAGAGCGATCCACCAGCCACGGCGAACCACGTGATTCGCACCTATGTGTCGAACCTCAAGTCCGCCCTCGGCGGCCGGATCGAGAGCGACGGCTCCCGCTACCGGCTGGTGATGGACGGCGACGAGAGCGACGCTGCGGAACTCGCAGATGCCGTCCAGAAAGCCCGTGTGCTGGTGGAGGTCGATCCGTCGGTCGCGTGGCAGCGCTTGGACGAGATCAGGACGCTGCGGCGAGGCCACCCGTTCGAAGGGGTCGGAGAGGACTCGCTCGTCGTGCGGATTCGGGCCGACGAGCTCGAGGAACAGTGGATGCAGGCCACCGAGCTGCGAATGGAGGCGGCTCTTCGGATTGGGATGCACCGCTCGATCGTCGGCGAACTCGAGACGCTCATTCGTTCCCATCCGTTTCGGGAGCGTTTCGCAGGGCAGCTGATGATGGCCCTGTACCGATCTGAACGCCAGGCGGAGGCGCTCGCCGTCTACCGGAAGCTGCGGGGGCGGCTCATCGAGGAACTCGGCCTCGACCCGTCGCCGACGCTGCGAGATCTCGAAGAGCGGATCCTTCTGCAGGATCCGGAGCTCGATCTGCATCCGCCACACAACCTGCCGACTCCGGTGTCGAGCTTCGTTGGGCGGGCCGGAGAGATCGAAAGGGCGAAAGCCGCCGTCGAAGGTGCCCGTCTGGTGACGCTGGTCGGGGTGGGCGGTGTCGGTAAGACCCGCCTTGCAGAGCAGACGGCACGGGCGTTGCTCGACCGGTTCCGCGACGGCGTGTGGTGGATCGATCTGGCGTCGATCCGCAACGGCGACGCCCTGCTTCCAACGGTTGCCGCGGTGCTGGGACTCGCCGAGCAGCCAGGGCTGCCGCTGGATCGGTTGCTTCGCCGCTACCTGTCGAACCGAGACGTCCTGTTCGTTATGGACAACTGCGAGCACCTGGCCGACGCCGCCGGTGTGTCAGCAGTGGCACTCCTGGACTC
>CBEVHI010000246.1:0-3089 GCA_965549635.1 uncultured bacterium
ACCGAGGCGACGACGACGTCGTTGACCATCACCGCGTAGTCGCCTGCGGGAAGCGCGGCCCGGGAGGTGCGCACCTGATGGTTCGCGAACCGGTAGGGGTAGCGCTCCCTCGTGTCGATGACGACCTCGAGCACTTTCAACCCCGCGGCGCGCCGTTTCGGAATCCGCACTCCGGGACGGGACCCCTTCGCCGCCCTCGCCGTTTGCCAGAAGATCGCGTCCCTGCCTCGCATCCTGGTGAAGACGAACTGGCTGCGGTTGTTGATGCGGCGATCGAGGACCAAGTCGATCGCCGAGCCTCGCCGACGGCAGAGTTTGACCGACACCTCGGCAATGATCTCGACCTCATCCGGCCAGGCCTCGACGGGATGGCAGTACACACGAGACGCTCTCGGCCAATCCTCTTTCGTCTTGAGCTCGATCCCACCTTCGATGGGGAGGCGCACCAGGTAGGGGAGGCTGCTGTCCGGGTCGGGGTTGTGCGCGAGGATGAAGGGATCCACACGGTGATTCTGCCTGAACGAACCGACGATGTCAGCTACACCCGTTGCTGGACCAGCCATCTACCCTTCGCCTCATGGATGTCCGCCCCGACGATCTCGACGCCACCCGTTCGGTCGTCGCCGGGCACGACCTGACGGCGACCGCCTCCGGGTACCTGACCGCCGACGTGGCGATGGGCCTCCCGTTCGAGGCGCTGGTCCCGTTCAAGACCGCGCTAAAGACCTTCTTCTCGACCGAGCCGTGGAGCGTCAGCGACGCCGACGCCCTGTCCGAGTTGGTCGTCCCGCACCTGGCCGAGGGGTGGTGGGAGCACGACCTGGGCGGCGGCATCACGCTCGCCTATGGGATCCGTGACGGACGTTTCGCGTTGTGGGTGTCGGGGGCGTCGGCGCCGGCCGTCTCCATCTTCGACCGGGTGTTCGAGGGTCCCGTGGTGCCCGAGGCGACGCCGCACCCCCGCAAGGTGAAGTTCGGCACGGGGGGCACTCCGGCGCCCGGTGTCTGGTATCGGCGCAGCGACGGCACCCCGGACGACCCCAGAGTGGAGCGACTCTTCGCAGAACCATATGTCACCGATGTGATGGTCGCCGGTGACTTCGTCACGGTCGGGATCGGTGCCAAAGAGCCGTGGGAGCAGCGCCTGGAACCGCTGCTGGCACTCGTGACGGAGCTGTTTGCCGAGGCAGACGCCGACCAGGCAGCACCGGTGCGCACCAGGAACGAGCTGCTGGCCGAGGCCCGAGAACGTCACGAACGCCGCCCGGAGGAACTCCACCTGCTCGACCCTGACGATCGCGAAGACCGCGAGCGACTCGCTGACGCGTCGCACGACGAGGACGTGCGGGTACGGCGCGTCGCCGTCGCCGTGCTGCTCGAGTCCAACGATGCAGAAGTGCGTCGGGATGCTGCCGAGAGAGGCGCGGCCGATCCATCGCGGGTGGTGCGCCGCACCGCCATCGACGCCGCAGCCGACACGGGCGAGGAGCACTTCCGTGCGTTGTTCGAGAGCGCGCTGGGCGACCGTGACCCGTGGATACGCTGGAAGGCGGTGCGGTCCCTGGGTGAGCTGGGCGCAGACCCGAGCACGGACGCCGTCGCCGCCCTGTCAGACGACCCCGACTTCCAGGTCCGTTTCGAGGTCGCCAAGGTATTGCGCGACACCTGACGTCCCGAACCCAGGGTTCCCAACCGCGGAAACCGCGGTCGCCGGCGCGCGGTTTGCCGCTAAGTTGCATGAAAGCGAAGGGAGCGCCGTGTCCGATGAATGGCTGAAGACCGCCTGCATCCTGTGTGAGTGCAACTGCGGTCTCGAGGTGAGGCTCGACGGCCGCGAGATCGTGCGTGTGCGTGGTGACAAGGAACACAAGGCCTCCCACGGGTACACGTGTGAGAAGGCCCTGCGCATCAACCACTACCAGAACGGACGTCACCGTCTCACCTCACCCATGCGCCGCACACCGGACGGCGCGTACGAGGAGATCGACTGGGACACCGCCATCGCCGAGGTGGGCCGCCGACTGACCGAGGTGCGCGACGCCTACGGCGGCGAGACGATCTTCTACTACGGCGGCGGCGGCCAGGGAAACCACCTGTGCGGAGCCTACGGAGCGGCGACGAGAGCCGCGGTCGGCTCCCGCTATCGATCGAGTGCCCTTGCACAGGAAAAGACCGGCGAGTTCTGGGTCAACGCCCAGATCGGCGCCTCCACTCGCGGTGACTTCCACCACGCAGAGGTGGCCGTGTTCATCGGCAAGAACCCGTGGCAATCCCACGGCATCCCCGAAGCCCGTCGCACCCTCAAGGCCATCGCCCGGGACCCCGACCGCACGATGATCGTCATCGACCCCCGCCGCACCGAGACAGCCGACCTGGCCGACATCCACCTGCAGGTCATCCCCGGCACCGACGTGTACTGCCTCTCCGCGATGGTCAAGGTGCTGCTCGACGAAGACCTGATCGACACAGCATTCATTGCCGAGAACGTCACCGGATTCGCTGAAGTGGAGGCGGCGTTCGAACACGTCGAGGTCGACGCCCACGCCGCGAGCTGCGGTGTCGACCCGGACCTCCTGCGCGCAGCAGCGAGGAAGATCGGCCAGGCCTCCTCGGTCGCGATCTACGAGGACCTCGGCATCCAGATGGCGCCCTACTCGACGCTCAACTCGTATCTCGAGAAACTCCTGTGGATCCTCACCGGCAACTTCGCCAAGCCCGGAGCGATGGTGTCGCCGGTACCGATGGTGCCGTTCATGGTCGCCAAAGCCGGATCGAAACGGGTTTCGCCGGTAGCGGGAGCTCCGATCGTGGCCGGACTCGTGCCATGCAACGTTATCCCCGAGGAGGTCCTCAGCGACGCCCCGGGCGCCTACAGAGCGATGATCATCGAATCTGCCAACCCGGCGCATTCGCTCGCCGACAGTTCCCGGTGGCGTGAGGCGATGGCTGCCCTCGAGTTCTCGGTCGTCATCGATGTCGCCATGACCGAGACGGCTCGACAGGCCGACATCGTGCTGCCCGCGGCGTCACAGTACGAGAAGTGGGAGGCGACGTTCTTCAACTTCGAATCGCCGGACAATGTCTTCACG
>CBEVHI010000247.1:0-3076 GCA_965549635.1 uncultured bacterium
CGGAATCTCGAGTGCACCGAGTCGGCGTGCTGCGTCGCCGAGGTCTCGAGGCCGAAGTCGTACGACCTCGGCCCGCGTCGAGATCACAACGAATTCGACCTTCTTTCCCCGATACGTCTTGACGACCGCATATCGCCCTCGGTGCCGCCCCGACGCCAGCTCAATCACCGTCCCCCGCCTCACCTGGAGTCTCGATCCCTTCTCGGAGGCGACGAGTCGGTGATACTCGGCGATGTCGCCTCGTTCACAGGATGCCCGCTCCTGCAGGTCTGCCAGCGAGGACTTCCTCTTGTCCAATGCCTTGACGCGCTTCCGGAGTCCTTTTGATGCCTGGAATTCTGCGAAGGATGCTGCCAGCAGGCTGCGAGCTCGTTCCTCCGGATAGTTGGCCACGAGGTTCACGGCCATGTTGTAGGTCGGGCGAAAGCTCGACTGCAGCGAGTGGGCACCCCTGGCTGCGAGCTCGGCGACTCGAGCGAACGGTACGAAACGCGAGTGCAGCACCACGCCGTAGCCGACCTTGTCGATGCCTCGACGCCCGGCCCTCCCGGTGAGTTGGGTGAAGTCGCCTGGTCTGAGCAGCTCGTGAGTCTCGCCCGTGAAGCGGCTGAGCCGCTCGAGGACCACGGTCCGGGCGGGCATGTTGATGCCGAGCGAGAGCGTCTCCGTGGCGAACACGACCTTGATCAGGCCGCGGGCGAAGAGGTCTTCGACGGCCTCTTTGAACGCCGGTACCAGTCCCGCGTGATGCGGAGCGACCCCCGCTTCGAGCCCGGAGAGCCATTCGTCGTATCCGAGAACGGCCAGCTCCGCCGGCTCCAGATGCGCCGTTCGCGCCTCGGCGATCCGGCGGATCGTCGCCCGCTCTGAGCTGTCGGTGAAACGATCGCCGGACGCGACGAGTCTGGCTGCGGCTTCGTTGCAGCCCGCCCTGGAGAAGATGAAGTAGATGACCGGCAGCATCTCGGCTTCGGCGAGCGCTCTCACTGTCTCCCGACGCCGTGGCGTCCCGTAGCGGCGGGCCTTCCTGCCGGATGTCCGGCCTTCGATCGAAGGGTTGGCCCGGTCCTTGGTGAACATGCGGTCGAGGAAGACCTCGTCGTTCCAGCGGTCCTTGATCGCGTAGAGGTTGACGAGGGGCACCGGTCGTCGATCACTCTGAATGAGCCTGACGTCGCCCCTCCGGCTACGCACCCAATCGGTGAACTCGCCCGCGTTGGCGACCGTCGCCGACAGGCACACCAGCTGAGTCTTGGCAGGTGCGTGCACGATGATCTCCTCCCAGACTGCCCCACGAAACCGGTCCTGCAGGTAGTGCACCTCGTCGAGCACGACGACGTCCAGCCCGTTCAAGGTCGGAGACCCGGCGTAGATCATGTTCCTGATGACCTCCGTGGTCATCACAACGAGAGGGGCTTCCCCATTGATCGTGTTGTCGCCTGTCAGGAGTCCGACGTCGGGATACTGTGCCCGGAAGTCGCTGAACTTCTGATTCGACAAGGCTTTGAGCGGGGTCGTGTAGAACGCCTTCCTCCCCCGCGCCAGCGCCTCCCGGATGGCGACCTCCGCCACGAGTGTCTTGCCAGAGCCGGTCGGAGCGGTGACCACCACCGACGCTCCAGCCCTGATCGCCTCTGCAGCCTCGAGTTGGAAGGGGTCGGGTTCGAATCCTGTCTCGAATCCGATCATTTGTGAAGAACCAACTTCACCAGCCAGATCGTCGACTCATAGAGCAGGTAGAGCGGAACGGACAGGGCCGTCAGCGTGAGGGGGTCCCCGGTCGGGGTCACGACGGCTCCTACGATCACGATGATCAGCACTGCCCACCGCCGCCCTTTCTTCAGCTGATCAGACCCCACGAGTCCCATCACTGCTGCCGCGAAGAGGAAGACCGGGAACTCGAACGCCACCCCAAAGACCAGCAGGAATCGGAGCGTCAGACTGAAGTAGTCGGAGGCTCCGATCACCGAGGTGAGGCCCGGCTGAATGCCGAGCAGAAAGACGAGTCCTCTCGGAAGGATGTAGTACCCGAAGGCTGCTCCTCCGGAGAAGAGGATCACCAGGGCGGCCACGATCGGGATCGTCCACCGGCGTTCGCGCTTGGTGAGGGCAGGGTTCACGAACGCCCACAGCTGGTAGAACAACACCGGACTCGCCAGGAACGCCCCCCCAAAGAGCGAAAGACGCATCGCGATCGAGAATCCTTCTGTCACTTGAAACTGGTTGAGGTCTTCGCCGGGGAGAGCCAGGCGATACGGGCTCACGAGAACGTCGAAGAGCTGCTTGCGAAAGACGAACGCGACGATCGCTCCGATGGTCAACGCAATCGCACACTTGACGAGACGCCATCTGAGTTCTTCGAGATGTTCGAGAACCGGCCTCGGGTCGTCCCTACTCATCAGCGGCCTTCTCCTCCGGTTCGACGCGACTGGCGTCTTCTTCCGACGAGGGCATGGCTGCATCCTCCACACTGTCGGCGAGACTCTTCAGCGGATGTCTCATCTTCTTGAGAGGTTCCGTCACCTCAGAGATCGGCTCTGTGATGTCCTTCAAGGGTTGGGAGATCTCCTTCAGCGGCTCCGAGAGATCCTTGAGGGGTTGAGAGATCTCCTTCACTTCCTCGGAGAGGCCTCGCTGCAGGTCGCCGGCCGTCGATTGAATCTCCCGCACGAACGAAGCGAGCTTCCTGGCCATCTCCGGCAGACGTTTTGGGCCGAACACAATGAGGGCGACCAGGAAGATGAAGACGAGTTCAGCGGGGCTTACGTCGAAGAGCACAGCGCCAGCATGTTAGGTGCTTTGCAGCTGAGGCGGTGAGGACGGAACCGAAGCGAGAGGCCTCTGGTGCTGCGGCACTAGTGGTGTGTCGCTCAATCAGTGTCAGGGGGTCTCCGAGGACTCGGCGTCATCTGGCAAGGACACAGACCGAACACGCACCCTGTGTGGTGCTTCAAGGACTGAGGACGCAGCCAGGGGCGTCAAGAGCCGGAGGGACCCGGCAATCATTTGGGCGACGGACCACTAGAAAGAGGGAAGCATCCTCCAGAATTCCTCTTCCATGTCGAGTGCACTCACG
>CBEVHI010000248.1:0-3066 GCA_965549635.1 uncultured bacterium
CTGTCCTCTCGTGTGGCCGCCTCGCTGATGGCCGTTTCGAGCCATCCGGCCAGTGAGCCGATGCGTCCCAGCCGCCACACGGCGTGCATCTCCTCTGCGATATGGGTGAGGTCGGTCATGATCCGCTCACCGTCAGCGAGGGCCAACACCCGGCCGGCGAGACCGGTGGTTCGGCCGACGTCGGCGATGAGTGCCGGAACGCCTTCGTGATACAGCAGCAACTGCCACGAGCGCATCCGGTACTGCAGGTCCAGCACCGCTGCTTCGTCGAGGGCTGCAACCTCCGCCGGGTTGTAGCCGACGAGCAGCGTCGTTGCCGCCAGGCGCACATAGTCGATGCGGTCGGGTCGTTCGATGGCGAGGAGCAGACGGCGCCACTCCTCGGCGGCGACGGTGGTGAACACCGCACCAGTACGCGCCGCCACCGACGGTACGGAACGTCTTGTCAGTTCGGCACGTATCAGATCCACCTGTTTGCGGGTCCTGCACAGCACGGCGATGTCGGCAGGCCCGACCGGTCGGTGTCCGTCTGGACCGTCGATGGTGACCCCGGAGGAGAGCAACTCGACGATCTCGTTGGCAGCGTCTGCCGCCACCGCGTTGCGTGCCTGGCCAACGTAGAAGTAGCCGTCCCTGCGGCGACCGATCGCGATGTCGCCACCGAATCGGCGGATCGACAGCGGCGGTCCTGTGCCATGGATCCGTGAACGTTCCTGGCCGGGGGCCGGCTGCACGTGGCGGTACCCGATCCGTTCGTCCCCGAACGTCACCCCATCGAACAGCGTGTCGAGCGCTGCGATGAGCGGTCCGTCGCTCCGCCAGTTGGTGCCGAGGGTCCGTCTGGCCGTCGCACCATCGATCGAGGAGAGATAGGACTCGACGTCGGCGCCACGGAAGCTGTAGATCGACTGTTTCGGGTCGCCGATCACGACGAGCCGGGACTCGTCGAAGACGGCCCTGATGACCTGCCATTGGATCGGGTCGGTGTCCTGGGATTCGTCGACGAGTGCAGCCGCGTAGCGGCGCTGCAGCAGCGTCCGGGCGCCGTGGCCGATCTCGGGGTCTGCGAGCGCGTCGCGTACCTCGATGAGTTCACCGTCGAAGGTGGTGGCCCTCGCAGCACGCATCCTGCGCGCCATCTCCGAGGCGATCGCCAGGGCGATCTCAACCCTGGTGCGCGCCATGCCGGACACTTCGGTGACCTCCGGGACGACACGGGCGTCTGGAGTTTCGACGACCGCCTTGCCGACGACGACGGCATCACTCGCCTTGGGGATCTCATCTCCGCCGGAGTTGTCGGCGAACCGCTTGACCATGAGGTCGTTGGCGACCTGGACGAGCAGTTGGTCGTCCACTGCGCCCACCTCCATGTCCGCAGATGAACGGACGCGAAAGCCGAGGGCGCCGAGGAGACGTCGGGCAAACCCGTCGATGGTGAAGATCTGTGCCCGGTCGAAGTGGGTGAGCGCCCCGGCGAGACGGGATCGGTACGTGTCTCGGGTCTCAGGATCGACGTCGAGAAGCACCCGCATGTGCTCGTCGACGCTGCCGGGTGTGTCGTGGCCGTCGAGCGCCCGCAGCGTGTCGACCATGCGGGTTCGTACCCGGCCTTTGAGCTCTGCGGTGGCCGCCCTCGTGAAGGTGACGACCAGGATCTCTTCCAGACCGAGGCCTTCCACGGCGACGAGCCGGGTGACCGCTGCGGCGATCGTGAAAGTCTTGCCGGTGCCGGCGCTCGCCTCGATGATCGTGCGACCGTCGCCGATCGGTTCGGAGGGGTCGTAGGGGGCGACGGTGGTCATATCTTCGTCTCCCCCATCAGCGGGAGGATCGGGCCCCACAGACGGGCGCCGTAGTCGGCGAGGCCGGCATCGAGGAGCGCCTCCGTCGTCAGGTCGGGGAACAGCATCCGGTAGGCGTCGTCCTCACCCTCGGGGCTGAACCGGTCGGTCTCCCACTTGCTCCGGGCCGCTTTGAGCGCACTGAACTGTCCCCTCCCGAGGGCCCGATGCCATGCGTAACACGTCTCGCACGGCATCGGCAGAGGGGCTTGCATCCCTTCGTTGTAGAGGTTGACGAGGTCGGTCAACAGTGTCGTGGCCGCCCGCCGGCGGGAGGCGGGGCTGTCACCGACCGGGCCGATGGTGACGGCGAGGAGGCCATCTCCGCGCTCTCGCTTTCCGAGCAGCAGTGCCTTCCATGGGATCTCGGGGTCCAGCACGCTCAGGAAGAGGAGTTCGGCGAACGCCTTCAATCGCTGTTTGCCTTTCAGTCGCGAGGGTGTGACCAGAGCCAGCAAGCCTTCGGTGGGGTCGGCCGTGACGGATCCTTTGACGACAGATCCGCCAACTGCCACCGACCCGGTTAGGCCACGATGCCGCCGCGGGTCGTAGCCGTTCTCGACGGCGGCGGCCCACAGGATGTCAGCGGTCTCGCTCGCGGCCTCGAGCACACCACTGCCGAGGTCTCCTGGTGGGAGGGCATCGGTTGCCCGTTCTCTCGCTGCGACAGCATCGAGCTCGTACCCCTCGGTGAGACCGGTCAGGATCCGGTTGGTGATCGACCATCTTGCCAACGCGTCGATGTCGACGGGCAGGGTGTCGTCTGGCACCTCGCCGAGCGCGGGAATGGAGAATCCCAGTCTGGTTCGGATGAACCGCCGTGCAGGGTGCTGCAGGAAACCGACGAGTGCGCCGAGTGGGATCGGCTCGGACTCGTCGTAGATAGGCCACTCGGGCGGTGCGGGGCCGGCGTCCGGTGCTCGCCCTTCCATGGCAAGCGCCCCTTCGAGCTGCATCGGATCGAACCCCCACGGGCCAGGGATGCCCAATCTTGCAGACGTGAAGTTGTCTGCGCTGAACGACTGCAGCGGATGAACCGTCACGACCTTCTCCAGCGCAGACGCACCGATAGTCTCCCGGAGCGTGTCTTCGAGTTCGGCGATCGGCACGGCCGGGGGGTACTCGGCGTTCGTGAGCTCATCACGCCCCGAGTAGGTGACGATGAGCTGATCGCCGGCGGCCATCACCGCGTCGAGGAGGAGCTGGCGATCCTGGGCATCGCGGT
>CBEVHI010000249.1:0-3057 GCA_965549635.1 uncultured bacterium
TGTTGGCTGTTGGCTGTTGGCTGTTGGCTGTTGGCTGTTGGCTGTTGGCTGTCGGGCCCCTTCTCTTTCGCACTATGGGCGTAGTGGTAATAGGCTGAGCTTCTCAGCGACGGGAGGCACTTTCATATGGCCGGATTCCTGGTGATGCTCCGTGAGGGCGTCGAAGCCGCCCTCATCGTGGCGATCCTGCTGGCCTATCTGGCTCGCTCCGGGCAGCGGCACGGGACACGTTGGGTGTGGTCGGGCACTGCGGCGGCCGCGGTCGTGTCTTTGGTCGCGGGTGTGGTGATCTTCTCGACGATTGGTTCCTTCGAAGGCCGCTCCGAGCAGATCGCAGAAGGGAGCGTTGCCCTCGTCGCCACCGGTCTCCTCACGTGGATGATCTTCTGGATGGGTAGCAGAGCACGCACGATGAAGACCCACCTCGAGAACGAGGCGGGCAGCGCGATCGCCTCGGGAGGGATGTTCGGCCTGGCGGCAGTCGCCTTTGTCGCCGTATTGCGCGAGGGCCTGGAATCTGCGCTGTTCATGATCTCGGTCGCTGTGGGCGCGGAGGCGCAAGGGGTCCAGTTCTTCGGCGGTCTCCTCGGGCTGGCCGGGGCGATCGCCATCGGCTACCTGGTCTATCGAGGAGGGCGCCGCATCGACCTGCGCCTGTTCTTCCGAGTCACCGGCATCCTGATCGTGATCGTGGCCGCCGGTCTCGTCGGCAAGGCCATCCATGAGTTCCAGGAGGCAGGGTTCCTGCCGATCATCGTCGAGCATCTCTGGACGATCGATGCTCTCGATCCTTCCGTCAGCCTCTTCGGTAGTTTCGCCAAGACCCTCTTCGGGGTGTCGCACAGCCCATCACTGCTGACCGTCGTCGGCTACTGGGCGTATCTGGTCCCGGTGATTGCCGGGTTCCTACGGATGACCGCACGGCATCCGGTGGCGGCGACTTCGAGCTGATCTAGGGCTTCCTGGCGACCCATACCGTCCAGGCGAGGTGCTTGGACAGCCGCTCGTAGTCGTTGCGCATCCAGGCGTGGGCCATGGCTCGATGGTCCGCTCCCGGGTCGTCGGGGTGCTCGGCGGCGTAGGTATCGGCCGACTCGACGACGAGTTCGTAGTAGTCGCGCCAGGCCCCGGGATCGGGAACGATCTGTTCCAGGGGTTCGAGTCCCAGCTCCCGCAAAGCCGTGACCTGCTCGTCTTCGGTGAGATTGGACGCCTCTGGGGCGCCGCCGAGTGCCGCTCGATCGGCGAGGGACTTGAGGCGCAGATCCCCGATGGCGATGCGACCAACCGGAGCGGTGCGAGCGGCCAGGGCGGCCGCCGTACCGGCAAAACCATCCCAGATCCACGTCGCCCCCAGGCTGCTGACGATCTCCCAGTCGGGCTGCTCGGGCACGCGCCCAGCATCGCCGAGCCACCAGACGATCGTCACCGACTGGCTCGCCGCTCGAAGCAGCGCCCACGGGGACAGATCAACACCGGTCCCGCCCACGGCGGCGCGCCTGGAGAGACGCCGGAGCAACTCGCCATGTCCGCAGGCCAGGTCGAGCGCCTGATCTCCGTCCTGAGGTTCGAGAGCCTCAACGACACGATCGAGATCCTGCGATGACAACGGGTTGCAGATCGTATGGAGATGGTGCAGCGCCTCGAACGGGGCGAAGCGCTGCCAGGCATCATCGACATCGGTTCCGGGGAGAACAACGATGCTCTTGGGCAGAGGCGGATGGAACATGGGACGCAGTATGGCGATCCCGGCGACCGAATGTCGGCTCAGGAAGCGACCATGAGCGGAATCCGAACTTCCCGTTCGTCCAAACCGCCGTGGTAGCCAATCATGCGCTTATCCATTCCGCGGGGGAGCAGCAGATACCCCTGGTCGGGGATCAGCGCGCCGGCAGGAGCGCGGCGGGCGAGATCGTGGTGGGCCGGACCGGGTCCCCACCAAGCCCGTAACTCGTCGATGGGCATCCACGAGGCGGGAACGGACTCGGCAAGCTTCGCGGCCTGCGGTGCCGGCCCGCGTACGAGGACGCCTCGCGGGTCGCCGTAGAAGAGCATCCCCTTCGGGCGGCGCAGAGGGATTTTGTCAGCCGGCGAGTAGTCGATCAGCCCGTGATCTGCGGTGCCGATCAATGTCGATCCGGCCGGCAGCCTGGACGACAGGAGACTCCACACTCCGTCGGCGATCCGCATCGCCTCCGTGTACTCGTCCGAGCCGAGGCCGTGCACATGCGCGGCGACATCGACATTGGGCACGTACGTGACGACGAGTCGCCGTGGTGTGGATGCGACTTGCACGGTTGCCTCGACGAGTTCTTCATAGCTCCATGCCGGCTCGAATCGGCAGCCCCGATACATGGCGTTGCTGAGCGGGCTCGACTCGAACGCTCCCGGTTGGACGGTGATCGGCTCGACCCCGGCAGTGACGAGCCGTTCCCACAGGTTCGGAGAGGGGAGTACACCCGACGGATCGAACTTCACCGGCTCACCGCCGACGGACTTCCACTTCAGTGTGTTGACGACCGATCCGTGCATGAACAGTTGATGGGCGATGAGTCCGTGGCCCAACGGTGGGAGCGCCGTGACGAGCGACGCCAAGTTCACGCTCGTGGTGGTCGGGAAGGCCGCGTCGATTGATCCGACCTGGGATGTCCTCAGCGTGCCCGCGGAAGGATGCTCGAGCTGGTGGGCCCCGAGACCGTCGAAGACGACCAGGATGTAGGTGTCGGCCGCGGGAATCAGGTCCTCGAGAGCGCCGTGCAGCGGTGTACCCGCTGTCGCACCGGTCATGCGGAGTTCCAGGCTTGCCGAGAGGTTGGGGAGTGAGCCGCCGGCGTAGTCGGGGATGCGCATCGTCGGCAGCGTAGCGGCAGCCCAGCTTCGATCCTCAGCAGATTCTGGGCAGTTGTTCCCCGCTCATCATGTCAACGACACGATTCCCGCCGACACTGCTGCGGAGGGAGACGCGTCCGTGGTGACCCTCACGGCGGGAGCGCTCTCACCGAAGCCGGCGAACGAATCGGGCGATGGCCTCACCGACCTCATGGGGGGCGTCCTCCT
>CBEVHI010000250.1:0-3034 GCA_965549635.1 uncultured bacterium
GGACGCAGTCCGGAGGGGGAGTGCCCCGAAGGGGCGAGGGGGGTTGAGCGTAGCTCGGTGGGGGCGAGTACCGCAGGAGCGAAGCTCCTCGGAGAGCGGGGCCGCGCAGGCCGGACGGAGGAGAACGTCGCGAAGATCGATGCACAGACGCCGAGATGCGTTCCATGCGATGTTCGACGGACTCCCATCTCGGAGTGCCCAACGGTCGGTAGGCTGGTCGATCCATGGAAACGCATCCTGACGTCGTGGTCGTCGGTGGGGGCCCTGCCG
This sequence comes from uncultured bacterium, assembly GCA_965549635.1. Classification (GTDB taxonomy): domain Bacteria; phylum Actinomycetota; class Acidimicrobiia; order Spongiisociales; family UBA4744; genus CBEVHI01. Next base: position 271 of record CBEVHI010000250.1, read on the forward strand.
GCTCGGCCGCTGCTTTCTGGCTGGCTCGGTCGGGACGATCCGTCATCCTCGTCGAGAAGAAGGCATACCCGCGCGAGAAGGCCTGCGGGGACGGTCTCACACCCCGGGCCATCCATCAGTTGCAGGAGATGGGTTTCGACTTCTCGATCCCCCAGTTTCACCGCATCGACGGGTTGCGATCGTACGCAGGCAGTGACCTCAGCCTCGAGATGATGTGGCCCGACCACCCGATTTTCCCGCCGTGGGGTGGGGTGATTCGCCGGCGGGACCTGGACGCCAGAGTCGCCGATCTGGTGCGGGCGCAAGGCGCCATCGTTCGCGATCGTTCCGAGGCAACCGCTGCCATCGAAGGCGGGGCGATCGCCGGAGTCTCCGTTCGGTCAGGTGACACGGTCGAGGTGCTGCACCCCAAGGCCGTCGTTGTCGCCGACGGGTCCCTGTCTCGCTTCGGCAGGGCACTGGGCACGTCACGGCGGAGGGACTACCCGATGGGCATGGCCCTACGCGGCTACTTCTCGAGTCCCCGGGCCGACGAACGATTCCTGGAGAGCCAGCTCGACATCAGAGATGAGAGCGGGGCCCAGATGCCGGGTTACGGATGGGTGTTCCCGCTCGGCGATGGCACCGTGAACGTGGGCGTCGGGCTGCTGTCGACCTTCTCTCGGTGGAAGCACGTGAACACGTCGAGGATGATGGACACGTACGTCAGGACCGCTCCGGACTATTGGGAGCTCTCTCAGGAGACGGCGCTGTCCAAACCGATGGGGGGCAAGCTCGCAATGGGCCTGTCGGTGGGCCCACTGGTGGGCCCGAACTGGGTGGTCGTCGGAGACGCAGCCGGTGCCATCAATCCGTGGAACGGGGAGGGGATCTCCTATGCGTACGAGACCGGCCGCATCGCCGCACGGCACGTGCTGGATGCTTTGGAGGCCGACGATCTGTCCCTGCTGCTGCCATACCCACAGGAGCTACAGGACACGTACGGCCTCTACTACCGGATGGCGCGTGTCTTCGTCAGGGCCATCGGTAAGCCCCGGGTCATGTGGGCGTTGACCCACACTGGGCTGCGGTCCAAGCCGCTCATGGAGTGGGTGCTGAAGGTGATGTCCAATCTGCTCGATCCGGAAGAGAAGCATGTTGGTGAGGCAGCCTACGCGGCACTGGAGCGGTTGGTGCGCCTGGCACCGGGGGAGTGACCCCGGTCCTGTCAATGCTGTCCCTACGACGTGCGGCGAGCATTGACGAGAAAGGGAAGCCCCCATTCCTGTCAATGGTGTCCGTACGACGTGCGGCGAGCATTGACGAGAACGGGACTAGAGGGCGCGGCGCACGAACTCCTCCAGGCGCTCTCGCACCGCGGCGGACGACAGGGAGAGCCCGAACATGCGCCACGGCGGGTACACCTCCAGATCGGGGGCGACACTGAGTGCCGGTGCCAGATCCCAGATCGGGTCATAGGGGCGATCCAGCACCTCGGTGAAACGGTCCGCCATCTCGCATCCGTACATGAGGGCCAGGTTGAGCCGGCAGTGGGCGACGTCCGAACTGGGCGGGCCGACACAGGCGTTGACCCAGTCGACAATCCCGCTGACTTCGCCATCGCTCCAAAGCACGTTGGTCGGGTGGAAGTCGCGGTGAAGGAAACGATCATCCTCGACCGGCATCCCGTTCGCGTACCGGCCGAAAGCTTGCTCCCACAGCCGCCGGTCCTGGGTCCACGCAGGGATCGGACAGTCTGGATCGATCCACGGGTCGTACGACCAACCGAACGCCGAGGGAGGCTCCACGGTGTGCAGTTCTTCCAGCGGTCCTCCAAGCGCGGCGAGCCATTTCTCGGTCGGCGAGCGGGGCAGATCGACCGTGCCGGGCAATCGGGTCATGAGCACCGAGGGTGATCCGCAGCGTGACCCATCGGCATCGGCGGCGATGAGCCGGGGCGACGGCAGATCGAGGGTTGCCGCGAACTCGAGGGCGGCGGCCTCATGGAGGGCGAGGTCGGGCTCCCGATCCAGCCAGGCCCGGTTGGTGAACGAACGGACGACTGCCTGCGTGCCGCCGTCGAAGTGAACCGTCCACAGCGTCGATGAAGTTGCCCCCGGCAGTATCTGCAGCGACGACACTGCGCTGCCGGTCACGACCTCGAGCCATGACTCCAGCCGCCTCACCCGACGGTCCCGCCCGCCGCGGTGATCTCGGCGAGTGCCCGTGCACCGTCCCCTTCGCGAAGGTCGACCGCTCGGATCGCATGTGCGAGCACCGTCACGTCGTAGCCGAGGCGCAGTCCATCCAGTGCAGTGGACTTGACGCAGTAGTCGGTAGCCAGCCCGGTGATGACGAGCCGCTCGACGTTGCGGTCCTTCAGTAGGCCGTCGAGTGACGTGGGTACTTCGGTGGCTGTCTCAGCATCGCGCATGGTGAATCCGGAGTAGCCGTCCTCTCCGTTGCTGCCCTTGCGGATCTCCGGTCCTTCCACCACGAGATCGGGATGAAACTCGGCACCCCACGTGCCGGCAACGCAGTGGACCGGCCAAGGACCTCCGTCCTTGGCGAAGTGGGGAGTGGACTCCGGGTGCCAGTCGCGGGTGTAGACGACCAGCGCGCCCGATGACTGCGCCTTGGCGATCTCGGCGTTGATCACCGGAATCACCTCGGCGCCGCCGCGTACCCACAAGCTTCCTCTTGGGTCGGCGAAGTCGTTCTGGACGTCGATCACCAGGAGGGCTGTGGAAGGGGTGTAGCTTGCCATGCGTCTAGCGTACGCGAG
>CBEVHI010000251.1:0-3016 GCA_965549635.1 uncultured bacterium
CTCCACAGCGCTCTCACCTCCTCGATGCCCTGTTCACTCGACAGGGTGTCGGTGTCGACGACATGGTGGGCAACCCCGGCGTAGAGCGCCTGGCGCTCTCCGGCAAGGCCGGCCACCGTCTTCTCATCGAGGATCGGGCGACGCGGTGCGCCCTCGAGCCTGGCGGAGAGTGTCGCTTCGGCCGCTCGCAACCACACCACCACACCCGAGGCGCGCATCGACGCTCTCGACCCTTCTGAGGTGACCGCTCCCCCACCGGTGGCGACCACCGCCCGCTCCCGCCGACCGGCAAGTTCGGCCACCAGGGACTCCTCACGTTCTCGAAAGCTTCCTTCTCCGTCGATCGCCCACTGCTCCTGGATCGGGCCCCATCGCCGTTCCAGCTCCTCGTCGGTGTCGATGAAAGCAACCCCGAGCCTGCGAGCGACCTCTCTGCCCGAGGTCGTCTTGCCTGACCCCGTCATGCCGATCAGCCACAGCATCAGAACGAGTCGAGACGGCGCCGATAGGCTTCGACGGCACCTCGCAGATCGTCGACGGTCGATCCTCCGAAGCTTCGCTGCGTCTCTCGGGCGAGAGTGAACGCAACCATCTGCTCGCCGACAACGGCAGCAGCCGGTACGGCGCAGACATCCGAACGTTCCCGCATCGCCGGTGCCGCCTCTCCCGTGGAGACGTCCACGCTGGCAAGGGGACGCATCAGGTTGGAGAGTGGCTTCATCGCCGCCCGGACGCGCAACACCCCGCCGTTGCTCATCCCACCTTCGACGCCCCCGGCACGGTTCGTTGTTCGCTCGTAGCCCGGAAGGATCTCGTCGTGGGCGACCGAGCCCCGTCCGGCCGCCTGGGCATAGGCGTCTCCCACCTCGACACCTTTCACCGCCGGAATAGCCACCACCGCCTGGGCGAGCAGGCCATCGAGCCGTCGATCCCACTGGGTGAAACTGCCGATACCCGCCGGCACGCCGTAGGCCAGGATCTCGAACACGCCCCCCAGGGTGTCGCGTTCGGTTCTGGCAGCGTCGATCGCCGCGATCATCGTCGCGCCCGCGACCTCGTCGAACGTGCGGACCGGTGAGGACTCGATGCGGTCGCGATCCTCGGGTGTTGGGGTCACCCCCGGATCCACGGTGACGCCCCCGATGGCGACAACGTGACTGAGAATCTCGACCCCGACCTCGCGCAGGAGCAGCCGCGCGGCGTAGCCGGCGATCGTTCTCGCTGCTGTCTCTCGCGCGGACGCCCGCTCGAGGACGTTGCGGGCATCGTGGGTGTCGAACTTCATCATCCCCGCCAGGTCGGCGTGACCGGGCCGTGGTGTCGTCTCGCTCCCCGTCGCCTGCGCGGGTTCCGGGCTCATGATCTCTTCGAACCGCTCCCACTCGGTGTTCTTGATCAACACCGCCAACGGAGCGCCGGTCGTTACGCCGTGCCGGACTCCGGCGAGAATCTCGACTTCGTCGGCCTCGATCCGCATTCTTGGTCCACGTCCGTGGCCTTGACGCCGCCGCCGAAGTTCGGCCTCGAGCCCCTCGGCCAAGAAGGCGAGGCCGGCCGGAAGACCGTCGACGATCGTCACGAGCCCCTTGCCGTGAGACTCGCCTGCGGTGAGGAAACGTAGCATCGTCTTCCAGTGTCGAGCCTCGGTTGCGCCGAAGCAAGTCCTACTTGAGGATCTCCTGGCCGACCGACAGCTCGAAGGCGTTGTCGCCGTAGAGGAACACGCCACTATCCGTGTCCAGGGAGACGACCATGAAGCTCCCGGCAAAGGCTTCCCCTACGCCGACGTCATAGGTGGTCGAGTCCACCTCAACGGTCGCCCGCAGCACTCCAGCCACGTCGGTGATGGCGACGAGCCGAACACGGGTTCCTGACGGCTCGAACGTGCCGGTCGTACCCCCGTCGGTTCCCGCTGGTGACGACTCGGTGATGAGCGGACGGAACGGATCTCTCGGCTGGGCAAGCTGGAACGACCCCGCCACCGGAGCCGGGCCGACCGCCGCTGCTGCCGGGGTAGCAACCCCTACGGGTGCCAGCGGACCCGACAGCGAGCCGGCTGAGGTTCCAAGGATCGACGGAGCCACCACCATCCATGCCCCTGCCAGTGCAACCCCGATGAGCAGGATCGCGACTGCGGCAGCGGTGCCGGTTCTTCGGGCGCCCATCAGGCACCTCCTTCGGTTGTCTCACTCGCAGCAGCCTCCTGCGCGACCAGATCGCTCGTGGTGAATGCCTTTGCGCCGATGGTCACATCCAGCATCGTGAAGCCGTCAACGTCGGTTGGTGACACTGCGATCCCGTCGATCCGTACGAGACGCTCCAGGTCGGCGATCCCGTAGAGGTACCCGAGGACTTCGAAGAACTGGCCTTCGATCCGGATCGAGATGGGAATCTCGAAGTAATCCTGGTTCTCGATTGCCGTGGGGTCTCCGATCGTGCTTCCCAACCAGTCGACGCCCGTCTCGTCGGCGAGCATGTCGAGATCGTCGATGAGGGCCGGCATCTGGGGTGTCGGCGGAATCTGTGCATCGACAGCACCGATGGCCGACAGGTAGCTGAGTTCGTTGTCCTGGATCTTCTTGAGGGCCGCGAGCCGGGTGCGCAGGATGAGTTCGGTGTCCTGCTCTGCCTGGATCTTCGCCTCGGTATCGGAGATGCTCTCCCCGATCGGTCGCATGGCGAACATGTACCACATCGCCGTGATCAGCACGACTCCGAGCACTCCAAAGACAACACCGGCACGCCTCATTCGGGGACCTCCGGCACTCGTTCGCCGGCCCGTGTGGACAGGCTCGGTGACAGCAGAGAAGCGCTCGACTGGAAGTCGACCACAGGTATCTCGCCGATGCTCGAGACCTGCGCCGACGTGACCCACCCACCGGCCATCGCCGGCCAGACGTCGCTGTCGACCACCCGAAGCCACGTGGACGCATCGGGATAGTCGAAGGCCGTCGCGTTCACCTGAACCTGGCCGAACACGCCGGGTTGATCCTCGTTCGTCTCTGCCGTCCCATCG
>CBEVHI010000252.1:0-3009 GCA_965549635.1 uncultured bacterium
GAAGGCCGACGTTGGGGGGAGTCCGGCGAAGCCGGGAGGGGGGCAAGGCGCAGCCCGAGGGGGCGTAGGGCGAAGCCGATAGTGGGCAGAGGTGACCGCGAAAGGAGCGTCCACCGGCGCGATGTGGCATCCTCGACCCGATGACTGCAGACCGACCCATGACGCGTGACACAGGTCTCTCACGCGTCGTGACCGTCGTCGTTGCTGTTGCGCTCCTGCTCACGGCCTGCACCCTCGAAACCCCACCGACGACCACCTCGACGATCCCGGCCACCACTTCCACATCGATCACCGCGCCGGGGCCGACCGACCATCTCGAGGTGTGGGTGGACGAAGCTCGCAAGGCGGCTCTGGGTCCGTTCGTCAACGACTTTGCCGAGCAAGCCGGCGTGAGCGTCGACCTGGTCGTTCACCCCTTCGACCAAATCGTCGAGCAGGTGCTGGCCGGAGAGCGACCGGACCTGTTCATGGGCGCGCACGACCGGCTTGCCCAACTGGTTGCAGAAGGTCTGATCACTCCTGTTGACATCGAAATCGCTGACCTCGATCCCAAATCGGTGAACGCCGTCAGTACCGATGGGGTCCTCTACGGCGTGCCGTTCGGAATGGAGGCCGTTGCCCTCTACGTCAACACGGAGGCACTCGGCGGCGACGTGGAACCCGACACGTTTGTTTCGACGAAGGCTCTCTGCACCACCTTCGGCTCCTGCGTCGGTGTTCCCGAGGGCTTGTACCACAACTACGGGTTCCTGTCTGCCTCGGGTGGCTATGTGTTCGGTGCGCTACCGGACGGCGGTTGGTCGCCCGACGACTTCGGGCTTGCCCGGGCAGTCGGCGGGGCGAGCGCGCTCGCCGGGCTGGTCGCAGAGGGCCTCGTGACGTCAGGACCCTATGGGGACCTCGTGGAACGGTTCTCCCGCGGGGAGATGCCGTTCCTGGTCACTGGCCCGTGGCAGGCACAGCCACTCATCGACGAGGAGGTCGGCTTCACCGTTCACCCGCTGCCGACACTCGACGGCAACACGCTACGTCCGTTCATTGGCGTCCAGGCATTCTTCGTGAGCGCCGCTGCACCGTCCGCACTCGCCGACTCGTTCGTGCGGGAGGTCCTGGACAGACCCGAAGTGCTCGCGGCGATGGCGCTCGTCGACAACCGGGTTCCCGCGCTCCTCTCGGCGCGATCCGCGATCGATCCCGAGTTGGCCGGCTTCACCCCCAGTGTCGAGAGCGGCGATCTGCTTCCCGGGGTGCCGGAGATGGTGGCGGTCTGGGATCCGCTGGATGCTGCCCTCGATCAGATCTTCGCCGGTCTCGACCCGCAGGCGGCAATCACCGCAGCGGCAGCGGAGATCAGCCAAAGCATCAGTCCCTGACCTACCCCGTCTCCATCCGGGCGGCGATGTCCTCGATCTGGCGGGGAAACCCGGAACCGACTGCGGCGGCGATGACTGGAAACACCAGCATCGACAGCATCCCTCGCGCTTTCATCTTCAGTGACGCAGTCATGTCGACGCCGCCGGGATTCGATGGGGCGAGCTCGACGGTGATCGTGCCGATCACCTCCGAGGTGTCGATCGTTACGGCCATCAGGGTGGGGGCGTCCGCCTGAAGGGTCTTCGCGGTTCCCTCGTAGGTCTTTCCAGCGGCCTTGACGGTGAAGCGGTACGAGCGCAGCACACCGTCGGGGGAGTGGTGGGCGTCGTAGACCCGCTCGACCCCCGCGATGGTCCCCCAGGTTTCCGGCTGCTGGAGCACCTGCCACGCCGACTCGAGGGACGTGTCGACGGAGACACTGTGGGTGAAGCGGTCTGGAGCCATGCGGGGGCAGGGTAGCAACTCTGGGTTCTCGGAAATGGGAGCGTCGCTATTCGACGCCGGCATTGCCGAGAATCAGTGTCCCGGCTGGTGGGCCAACTCCGGGTGGTGCTCCAGAGTTCCGGCTATGTAGGAGTTGATGATGTCATCGACGAGACGCTCGTTGGTCAGGATCAGCTGCATGCCCGACGTTTCCGTCGCGCGGGCCATCGGGATGCCCATGCCGTTTGCCACGAGCACGTCGCAGTCGGCAACCGCGTTGATGAATGCTCCGTGGCGGTGATGCTGATGGTCATGATCTTCGGTGTGTGACGTGTGTCCTTCGGTCGGCCGGTTCTCCCTGGCAACCTCTCCGCTCCCGTCGATCGTGGCAATCACGAACTGGGTCGTTTGTCCGAAATGACGCTGGATGGTGATTCCGTTGTTGGAGGCGATGGCGAGTTTCATAACGGGTAATGGTATCGGGTATGTCGGCTATGCGAGGGGTCGGGACGTGCCCCCTCCACCCCTTCGGGGCACCTCCCCCAGCGTCGCTTCGCTCCTGGGGGAGGAGATGAAGAAGGCTTTGCCTTGAGGCGTCGTTGGGGAGGGCGATGCTGGGTCATCTCTCCCCCCTCGAGCGAAGCGAGTTTGGGGGGAGTACGGCGGAGCCGGGAGGGGGGTTCTTGGCGGTGGGTTCCCCCTCCACCCCTTCGGGGCACCTCCCCCAGCGTCGCTTCGCTCCTGGGGGAGGAGATGGGTCCGGCCGTCTGATGCGGTATCTCTTGGAGCGTCGCTTCGCTCCTGGGGGAGGAGATGTTCCCGGACGCTGTACCCTTGCGGGCTCATGTTGATCGCACGGGACCTCACCATCGAAGTCGGCGACCGCACGCTGCTACGGGACGCCTCTTTCACGCTGCACCCTGGCGACAAGGTTGGCTTGGTCGGTCGCAACGGAGCGGGCAAGACCACACTGCTGCGGGCCCTCGTCGGCTTCGAGTCGCCTAGGGCCGGCAACGTGCTGCGGTCCGGCAACCTCGGCTACTTCTCCCAGGAGGCCGCCCTTCCCGACTTGGAGCGACCCGACACCACCGCACTCGAGCGGATCCTGACGGCGCGAGGCATCGGGACCATCCTGCGGAGGATCGAAGAGGTGCGCCGCAAGATCGAGCGGCTGGATGGCGAACGGCGCGATCGGGCGATTCGCAACATGGC
>CBEVHI010000253.1:0-2985 GCA_965549635.1 uncultured bacterium
AGAGCATGCCGCTTCGATGCGCCGTACGGCGCGCAACAACACCTGGGAGCAACGAGTGTCCCTACTGACCGACGCGATCGCCCGCAGGCGCTGAGCCCTTTCAGTCCACCTGAACCCTCGTTCCTACGCGGACCCCACCGCCGCAGAGCTGGAAACTCACGCCGCGGAGGGCGATCAGCGCACCCGGTCCAAACCGAGACTCCCGAGCCGCTGCAGGACCGGTGCCAGACGGGCATCCCAGCTGATCACAGCTGTATCGGTCGGTGCAGACGAGCCGCTCATCGCCTGACGCAGAGCGCCGAGGAACTCCTCCGGTTCTGCAGCGGTCCGCACCGATGGCTCGGCCACGCAAGCCGGCAGCGGGGTGGCCACACACGGGGTCCCCGCCGCCTGGCACTCGTACATCTTGAGCGGAGTGACGCCGCGGGTCATGTGGTCGACCCGGAACCAAATCGCTCCCACGTCGAAGGCCTGCACATAGGCGGGCATCTCCGTGCTCGGTCGCTCGCCAAGCAGATGCACGTTGGGGAGACGCCCGACCCGGGCTGCATCGTCGGCGGACTCCGGGTCGACCGGCCCGACCAGTACGAACTGCAGGTCGGGAGCCGAGCGGGCGACACTGTCGAACAGGGCGAAGTCGAACCAGGGAGCAATGGCGCCGTGGTATCCGACGATCGGTCCATTCGGGAGGTCATCGGGTCGTGCCGCCGGGTTCGTGAACGCTTCGAGGTCGACCCCGTTCTCGACCAGCATGAGATCCGGTCGTTGCGGTCCGTATCGCTCAGCCAAAACCGCGTTGGAGGCGATCACCACATCGGCCCGCTCCATGACATGCGGATGGTGGGCGCCTACCCGGTTCCGCTCTGGGATACCGGCCTCGCTGCGTTCATAGATAGAGAGGTCGTCGAGGATGTCGTAGATCACGACTGGGTCCCGAAACAGCCGGAACATCCTGCGCACCGGAGCGAAGTGGACGTAGAGGATCACGCCATCACGAGGCGCGTCGCGCAGGCTCGTGATGATGTGCACACCATCGGCCAGACGCGCGGCCCCTCCGCGGGGGTCGACGAAGTAGACGGGATGGCCCGCCTTGGCGAACGCAGACAGCAGATACTGGGGACGCTGTCGCATGACGTCCCAACGGACCCAGGTGGGCAGATACACGACGGCGCGTTTCTCTCCCGATGCAGGTCCGGGCAGCTTGGGAGTGCCGGCGGCGATCATGCGCAGATACGCGGCACCGGGCAGTGACTTCAGCGCGGTTTGCACACCGGGGGGCAGCCGGGAAGCCCAGTCGAGGAGACGGCTCATCTACTGGGCGCCGAAACCGGACAGGACCGTCCAGATGCTCTTGCCAAGCACGTCGAGGTCGAGCCACACCGACATGTGCTTGACGTAGTACAGGTCGTAGGTGAGCTTCTCGACGGTGTCGGCCTCGTCGTCGGCGTAGCCGTAGTTGACCTGCGCCCACCCGGTCACTCCTGGACGGATCAGGTGCCGGTAGGCGTAGAAAGGGATGGTGTGCACGAAGTCGTCGACGAACTCGGGTTGTTCCGGCCGGGGGCCGACGAGGCTCAGGTCCCCCTTGAGCACGTTGAACAGCTGGGGCAGCTCGTCGACTCTGAACCTCCGCAAGAACCGTCCGACCCTGGTGAGCCGTTCGTCGTTGACGACCGCGAACTTCGGTCCGTCGGCATCGGCGCCATCGACCATGGTGCGGAACTTGTACAGGGTGAACAGCTCACCGTTGCGACCGACCCGCTGCTGGGAGAAGATCGCCTTGCCGCCCGAGTCGATGCGGACGGCGGCCCAAATGATCACCCCGAGCACCAGAGCAATCGGCGCGGCAATCAGGACGAGCAGCGTGTCGAGGATCCGCTTGACCAAGACGTAGGACGAGACCCGCTGCAGCGGCGCCGACACCTCCCATCCTTCGCTGATGTGGGCGAGCGCCAGCCGGCCGGTGTGCTCTTCGTACACGTTGGCCAGCGACCGCACGGGGAACCCGGCAAGCGAGGTGGAGGCAACGTATCGGGCCATGGGTTCGGACAGCACCTCGCGCAGGTCTACCGCCAGCGACTCCCCTTCGTGCAGCGGTGCTGCGCCGTTGGCACCGTGCGGGTCGAGCACGTTGATGATGTCGGCGTGTGTCGCCACCCGGAGATGGTCGAGGAACTCCTTCTGGTCCGTGATCAGCACCATCCGCTCCGACCACGGCCGGGTCCTGGCGACCACCCGGTGCAGGATCGCCGCGCCGAGCCATACCACCGCGGTGTAGGCGATGAACGGTCGAGAGAAGTAGGAGCGGCTCCCGATCAGCAGTAGGGCCGTCAACCCCACCGACAGCACGACGATGGTCACGGCCCGGCCGTAGGAGGGACGGGGGACGGCGTTCGCCCAGGTGCGAGTAGAAACCACCGTTCCGAGAAGCAAGCCGATGGTGAGGTAGGAGAGCATCGGCCACACGTCGGAGCGAAACTGCCACGGGAGCAGTTTGTCGAAGACGATCAGCGACGCGCCGACGACCCCCACTGCGAGGGAGAGGAGATCCAGGACGGCCGTACGGGCCAGAAAGCGCGTGCGCATTGCGGATTGAGGTTACCCGATGGCCCGGAACGAAGACCGCCCCATCCCGTTCTTGCGTGAGCACGCCCGCAACATCGCCAACCAGTTCACGCAAGAACGGCCAGTGGTGCCTCAGGCTTCGGCCAGCTCCTGCGCCAGGGCAACCAGCGTGCGCACGCCGAAACCGGAGCCGCCCTTGGACTGGTAGTGCTCGTCTTCTGGCCAGCGGGCAGGACCGGCGATGTCCAGGTGCACCCAGGGCACGTCACCGACGAACTCCTTGAGCAACAGCGCGGCGTTGATCGCACCACCCCAGCGGATACCGGTGTTCTTCATGTCGGCGACATCCGAATCGATGTTCTTGCGGTAGTCGTCGACGAGCGGCATCCGCCAGAACCGCTCCCCCGCCCTCGCCGCCGC
>CBEVHI010000254.1:0-2971 GCA_965549635.1 uncultured bacterium
GCTGCCACGCCGTGCCGCCGGCGGGCTGGACGTACTCCAGGACGACCTGGTCGCCGTCGTGGAGGTAGGCTCTCGCGACGTCGCCTGATGGGGTGTGTTTGACCTTGCCGACCATGCGGCCGAGGGGGTCGAGGACGATGTCGGTGGTGGTGTTTCCTTGCTGGACGGAGGTGAGCTTGTCACGCCAGTCGTGGGTGAGGGTGGCGTCGCCGTAGAGGCCGCCGGTTCGCGACTGGAGGTTGCCGTTCACGTCCCAAGTATAGTCTGCCGTGACCGTGCCGGTGCGCTGGATGACCTGATGGAGCCCCTGGGCGTCGGGCCTGAATCCCACGAGCTCGGCGTGGCCCTGCTCGATGCGGTTGCGGTCGGTGAGCTCGTCGACCGGGTTGACCTTCCAGTCCTCGGTCATGGCGGTCGGTGAAGGGAGGTCGGGGATGGCGCCGGCCAGGTCGGGGAGGCCGCGGCGGACGGCGGGGTACGCGGGCTCGTTCTTGAGGCTCTCGAGGTGACCTACCTGGTCGTAGTGGAAGGCGTAGAGGAGGGCCTCGGCGTCCCGGCGCTGCTTGGTGCGGCGGAGGTGGTCGGCGTTCCAGGTGAGGGCGAGGGCGTGGATCGGGTCGGGGATGGCGCCGTCCTGGTCGGGGAGACCGGTGGCGACGGTGGCGGGGTAGCCGTCGGGGGTGTAGTCGAAGGTGGTGGCGAGGCCGTTGCCGCGGGCGATGGTCGTCAGGCGGCTGCCGTCGTAGGTTGCCTGCCAGCTGGCTGAGCCAGAAGCGAGGCCGGTGAGGCGGTCGCCGTCGTCGTAGGCGCGGGTCAGGGCGGGGAGGTTGTCGGGCATGGCCAGGGCGACGGGGCGGTTGGCGAGGTCGAAGGTGCGGGAGATCTGCTTCGTGCCCAGGGCGGCAAAGACGGGGTCCTTGAGGCCGAGGCTCTCGCTGGTCTGGTTGCCGGCGGAGTCCCAGGTGAAGGCAAGGTTGGCGCTCGGGTTCGAGGCGGTGAGGAGGTGCCCGGCGGGATCGTAGGCGTAGTTGGTGTCCGGTTGGCCACCCACGGTGGCGCTCGTCATCCGGCCGGCGGCGTCGTAGGCGAAGGTCACCGCCGTGCCGTCCGCGCGGGTGATGGTGTCGAGCTCGCCGTCGGGTCTGTAGAAGAAGGCCTTAACGCTGCCGTCGGGGTAGGCGATGGAGGCCAGCCGGCCCTCGCAGTCGTAGTCGTAGATCGTGGTATTGCCGTCGTTGTCGGCGTAGCTGAGGAGGTTGCCGCGCTCGTCGTAGGTCCGGGTGATGGTCGCGCCGTCGGGGCGGGTCTCGGTGACCGTGCGCCCCAGCTCGCCGTAGCTCCAGGTGGTGAAGCGCGTGACCGGCGTCTCGTCGCCCGTGCTCGGGTCGATATCCGAGCCGTCGACCATCTCGGCGGTCTTCCGCCCGAGCTCGTCGTAGAGGGAGCTCGTGGTCTCCGTCGAACCCGAAGACTATAGAACAGTGTCCCCTGTACTGGGACGGATGGGTTTTTTGCGCAGGACAACCCCAACGCCACGGGGAACTTCAGTTTATAGAATCACATTTTTCACACCTAGAAAATCTAGGGCGCGGGCTATGTTCTGAAGAATGGAGGCCTTCTCCGCAGCGGTGACAGGTTCACCGCCGGTGGAAGAATCCCAGAAACGGATCGATTCGCCGTATACAGCGAGTCCATCACCGGGCTCAACCTCGACTTCTAGCTTTCGATCCCCCTCACGGTACTCTAGGGAGTATCGTGCCGTTCTCCTGATGGCAAACCCTTCATCTGATTCCACCGCGTTGGGACCTCTCTTCGTAAACATATCAGTAGCCTCTAAACACCCACTTGTACACATCCGGATTCTCTTTCAAGATTGGCTCCTCAAACAGCCGGAACACCCTGTCCGGGCGCGCACCCTTTATGAACAGGTTGATCTCACCGGAAGCTCCAGCCGCATACCTCTGGGATGCGCGTATCCAGATCAGGTCAGCGTGGCGGGAGGAAAGCCGGGAGTAAAGGTCCAATGATTCGAGTTGCCTCCCACCCGGCGTGAAGTCGATCGGAGTCCGCCCTGTCAGTTCTGCAAAAGCCAACGCCCGGGCCCGGTTTCCTGGCCCCGAATAGAAGACCGCGCGGCTATGACCTGTGCTCACGTCAACCTTGCCGGCCAAGCTGTAGTAGCGATCGAACTCACCGTATGCCTCGAATTTGCTTGCACGCCGTGCGTTCCGGCTCAGGTCAATGTTGCGCAGTACTCGCTGGCGAAGAACGACCCGTGAGTCCTCTGGCCCGAGTGCAACTCCTCCTACCGGTAGGCCGGATCGAGTTAGTGCTGCGGCGTTCGAATTCGTCGGGATCTTCTTGTTGAGCAGGTTGATCCTTGGGGCGCCCGAGCGAGCTCCCGACTCAGCAGCAGCCGCATCGCCCGCGGCGAGAGCCTCTCCCAGTACCGACAGTGCTATGGGCACCGCATTCGCCTTCAGGCTCTTGAAGTAGAGGCCGACAGCCGAGCCAGGAATGGCGCTAGTAGGTCTGCCGTAGAACTCCACCCACGAGCTCTCCCACGGGGAGCCCGGGAGTTCCTTAGCCATAAGAGCCCAGGTTAGGCCCTCCCTCTGATCTACGTCGATCTGCACCACCCGATCACCATGCGTATAGCTCCAATGGATGGTGAGGTCGCCGGCCGCCAACTCTTCGGAGGTGGGGGCGGTCACTTTGTAGACCGTGTTTCCTATCTTGACGTTGCGGAACTCATGCTTGCCCCACGGATCCCTGACATTCAGCGCATCAAACCCAAACGCTTGGTAGAGGTTGGGGGAATCGACTGGGCCGAGGGGGTCGGGTTCGAGGAAGGTGGAGGTTGCGGGTTCGTAGAAGCGGGCTCGGTAGTCGTAGAGCCCGAGGTCGGGGAGGTAGGTGCGGCCGTGGAGGTAGCGGTCGTTGCCGGTGGTGGAGGCGGAGAGGATGGGGG
>CBEVHI010000255.1:0-2952 GCA_965549635.1 uncultured bacterium
GCGCCCACAGAGTCTCAACGGCACGGCGGTAGTCGTGCGGCGTCTCGATCGGGAATCGTTTCAGCGACTCCTTCAGGATGAACCGACGTTCTGGTGTCGGAACCCCGTAGAAGGGCATGTCCGTCTTCATGTAGGCGGCCATCTGCGCCGCCCGCTCGGCGTCGGCCCTTGCCGTCAGCTCGGCCTGCACGAAACGGACCAGATCTTTCACGAAACCCACGCTAGCCCGACTGGCTACCCTGCTCCCCCATGCCCGTCACCGTCCAGTACTTCAAGTACCCCGACATCCTGCACTGGCGCCATGACACTCACCGCCTCGGCGAGGACGACTTCGGCGTCTGGCTCGGAATCCCGGCTGCGGCCACGGTCCAGCGTGGCTACGAACCCGCGAGGGCTATCGGCAGAGATGCGGTGCAGTTGATCACCCCTGACCGCTGGTGGAGCCTCATCTACAACGGGTCGGGCCATGAGTACGAGATCTACGTCGACATCGCCACACCACCGGTCTGGGAGTCGTCGGATCGGGTCACCATGATCGACCTCGATCTCGATGTCGTTCGCCGCGGCGACGGTACAGTCGCGATTCTCGATGAGGACGAGTTCGCCGAACATCAGGTGACGCTCGCCTATCCCCCCAAGCTGATCGATCAGACCCGGGCTGCAACAGCCGGGATCGTGATGGCGATCGAAGCGAACGAAGAGCCTTTCGCGTCGGTGGCGGCCTCGTGGCTGGCCAAACTCCAAGCGTGAGACCCGACTACCCCCAGGGCGGGATGTCGATGCCCGGCCTCAGGGCGAACGCAAAGACCCAGTAGAGGAGCCCGCCGAGCACGACCGGAACGATCGGAAGGCCGGGAACCGTCGGACTCCACTTGAGATCGGCTCCGACGATCGGGGCCGTCACAACGGCACCCAACACAATCACTCCGCTAGCGGCGAGGGAGAACAGCAGCCCGGGATCGGGGACCATGAACGCGGCGATGACCGCCCCACCGACGACCAGTGGCACAACCGTGAGTAGCAACATGACCCGGACACGGCCACCCCGGGCCTCGAGCAGGCTCGCTCTCGGCGCAAACTTGAGGAACGCCGGTGCCGCCATCAACCCCATCCCGAGTACCGCCGCGGCCGCAACCCCAGCCAGGATGGTGAGGAAGTTCTCCGGCATGCCGGCGTTCACTGCGATGCTCGCGCCGATGCTGTCGGCGTCGAAGGGAGCAGCAACGATCACCTGCAGACCCGTACGGAACAGGTGCAGCATCGTCCACAGCACCGTCATCCTGGCCACCCCGTGCGGACCGGGTCCCGGGTAGACCAACAAGAGCACGACCCCGAGCCCAAACGCCGCAAGCAGCCCACCTGCCAAGGCGAGGTCCGGACCTGCAGCCTGGAACGTCACCGCGGTGTGAGACAGCACGGGTTCGCGTCCTTCGATCCAGCCGAACCCGGCGAGTCCTGCGAGGTAGACGAGCTGGGCCAGGGCGTAGCCGACCACGAAGGTGAGACACGACGTCACCACCACCATGATCAGTCCCCGGCTGCGACCACCCTCCGCCATGGCCACCAGCCTACGCGACCAGCCGCCACGCATGGTGGCAATTGCAGATTCTTCCTTGAGGCTTCCCCGGGCCTGTGAAACACTGCCCATGTCGCCCAATCCCCCTTTTCGATGGTCTACAGGGATAGGAGCGATCCGGAGGAGTGGTGAACGCAGAGCGGGAACGAGCCTTCACCCGCTTCGTCAAGGAGACGGAGCCGAAGCTCTCGTACGCTCTCGCTGCCGCCTACGGACCCGAGGTCGGATCGGAAGCAACGTCGGATGCCCTCGTCTACGCGTGGGAGCACTGGCCGAAGATCCAGGCAATGGGCAACCCGGCCGGGTATCTGTACCGGGTCGGCCAGAGCAAAGCACGTCGCTTCCTGCGGCCCAGGGTGGCCTTCCCGCCATCTCCGGCGAGTGACCCGTTCGGATTCGAGCCGAGACTCCCCGCAGCGTTGGAGTCGCTCACGAAGAACCAGCGTGTCGCCGTCGTACTCGTCCACGCCCTCGACTGGAGCGAACGCGAGGCGGCAGAACTGATGGGTGTGTCTCGGGCGACCGTGCGCACGCACGTCGAACGGGCGCTCGCCCGCTTGAGGACCGCACTGGAGGTGAAGATCGATGTCTGACCTGCAGACCGGACTGCGCGACTACTTCGACGGTGTCGTCGAACGGGTCAGTGCCCAGGATGTGATCTCCCAGGTGCGGGTCCGCCGACAGCCGAGCCTGCGAAGGGGCGTGTGGGTGGCGGCGACTGCAGCCGCGGCGGTGTTCGTCGGCGTGGGCTCGGTCGTCCTGGCCCGCTGGCTCCTGCGAGCAGGCCCGAAGCTGTTCGGTGCGTCGCACCGGGCGGCGAGCGCCACGACCACCACGTCATGGGTGTTGCCGGTGCTCATCGGTGTCGTCGTGATACTGGCGATCGGTGCCGTCGCCGTCGTCGCCTACAGATCAAGGAAAGGGGAGAGAATGGAAACCATCGAGAGAACAACCGAAGTGAAGCCTCGGCCGGCGAGCCCCAACCGCTGGCTGGTCGTCACGCTGGCCGTGCTGCTGGTCGTGGCACTGGCAGCCATCGTGTGGCTGCTGGTCGCCCCGCCGGGGACCTCGTTGCCCGCCGACGGACAGGCCCTGATGGACGAATACCTCGCTGGTTGGAACGCCCACGACGGCGACGCCGTGATTTCGGCCATCGGCACCGGCAAGCACGTCAACGGCTCTTTTGAGTACTCGGGCGGAGACCTCAAGACTCTGGTGAACAACCTGCCCGATGGCTGGGCGGTCACGCCGACCGGTCGGGCAGTGGTGATGGAGCACCCGTTTGGTCAAGCCACCCTTTACCTGATGGTGCTGGAGGAACGCATCGGCGTCGATCCCGGTCTTCAAGACGGCTTCAGCATCTTCCGACTCACCCA
>CBEVHI010000256.1:0-2946 GCA_965549635.1 uncultured bacterium
AGACGGCGAGTCAGATAGGGATACCACTGAGATCCGTACGGCACATACACGCGCAGCGGGAACCCTTTGGCCACGATCTCCCGTTGGAGGTTCTCCCTGATTCCATACAGCATCTGAAACTCGAACGGCTCCCGACGAGACGCGGCCAGCGCGAACGTCCTCTCGATCAAGCGATCATCGTGGGTCGCCACCGCCGGCTTCGTTTCCTCGGCGGCCATGAGCACCTCCAGGAGCCGGTCGTAGGACGCGTCGACCTCCCCCTTGGACTGGTAGGCGATCTCGGCCGGTTCCGCATAGGCGCCCTTGCACAATCGGATGTGCCCACCGAGCGCAATGAGACGCTGCAAGTCTTCGAGCGTGCGGTGGAGGTAGGCCTGGACCGCGATGCCCAGGTTGCCCCGCTCTCGTTGTACTGACTCGTAGATGTCGATCGTGGTACCGGTCCAGTCGGACTCCTCCATGTCGATCGTTACCGTCGTCCCCGCATCCAATGCCCGAACGGCAAGCTCGTCGAGCGCAGCCTCGGTCTGGGCGAGGTCGACGCCCATCCCCAGCTGGGTGAGCTTGATCGAGATGTTGGCGTCGAGGCCCTCGGCAGCAATGCGATCGAGAATGGCGAGGTAGTCCTCCTTCGCCGCTTTCGCCGACACGGCGTCGTGTACGTGTTCGCCCAGGTGATCCAGGGAGACGGTCCCTCCGGCCTCATTCAGGCGACGGGCCGCAGCAACGGCATCGTCGAGCTCCTCGCCGGCGACGAATCGCTTCGCCAAGGCCCGTCCTGCCGGGAACCTCGTGAACGTCGTTCGCACCGCACTCCGCTCGGTAACCGCCAATATGCCCTTCCGGAACAGGGTTGACACGCCTAGCTCTCCTCTCTCCTGGCCGCTTCGCCCAGCTCCCGTGACCTGGCGGCTGCAGCCGCAACGGCATCCTCCACCAGCGCGCGAAACCCTCTGCCTTCCAACACATGCATCGCCGCGGCTGTGGTCCCTCCCGGTGAGGTGACCTGGGCGCGCAGCTCGAACGGTCCCTTGTCGGTCTCGACGAGCAACGCTCCGGCGCCCTTGATGGTCTGGTTGACCAGACGCTCGGCGATGTTTCGTGACAGCCCCTCGCGCACCGCGGCTTCTGTAAGGGCCTCGGCCAGAAGGAACGCGTAGGCAGGTCCGGTGCCGGAGACTGCGGTGACCGCATCCAGGTGGCGCTCCTCCATGTGGATGACGCCGCCCACCGCCTGCAGCACGATGCCGGCGTGCCGCATCGAACGCTCCCCGGCGAAGCGCCCTGGAGCGATCCCCGTGATACCTTCGTCGACCAGTGCCGGCGTGTTCGGCATCGCTCTGACCACCGGAACGTCGCCGAGCGCTTCTTCGTACAGCCTCGTCGCCACACCAGCGGCCAGTGACAGGACGGTCTGCTCCGCGCCGACAAAGCCGGCAATCCCAGGAAGGAGGCGTGGCACGGTGCGAGGCTTGACCGCTACCACGATGACGTCGCGGCCGTGGATCACCGTCGCCGGGTCCAGACTGAAGGAACAACCGTAGCGCTCGGCCAGCTCCTCACCCCGCTCTTCCCTGCGTACCCCCAGTGAGAGCTCATCCGGCTCCCAAGAGGCACGGAGAAGACCGGCGACGAGAGCTTCTCCCATGGCTCCGACACCGAGAATCCCAACGGTTGGATGTGTCATCGCAGCGATTATACGGAGCGATCGTCCCCATCGAGCCGTTGGCGGACCAGCCCCAGGACGGCAGCCACCGCTCCCCTGTTGTAACCCTCGGGGATGATCAGATCGGCATACACCTTCGATGGCTCGACGAACTGCACATGCATCGGTCGGACGGTGGCGAGATACTGCTCGATCACCGACTGCATCGTCCGTCCCCGTTCTTCGATGTCTCGCTGGAGACGTCGCAGCACCCTGAGGTCGGCGTCGGTGTCGACGAAGACCTTCAGGTCCAGCAGCGCCCTGAGCTGGGGGTCGGCCAGCACCAGGATGCCGTCGACCACGATGACGGGACTCGGCTTCACGGTGACCGTCCTGTCGGAACGCAAGTGTGTGGTGAAGTCATAGACCGGCTTCTCCACCGACCGGCCCTCCAAGAGTGTCTCGACATGCTGCACGAGCAGTTCGGTCTCGAGAGAGTCCGGGTGGTCGTAGTTGATCTTCGATCTCTCCTCGAAGCTCAGCCCCTCGAAGTGCCGGTAGTACGAGTCGTGCTGCAGCACAGCCACCTTGTCGGCACCGACTTCGTCCACAACGGCGGACGAGATGGTGGTCTTGCCAGAACCAGACCCACCCGCGATGCCGATGACCAGCGGCCGGTCGGACTCGGGGAACGGAAGCGCATTCGCCACGAACGCCAATGTAGTCGATGACCAGCAGCCAGCAGCCAGCAGCCATCAGCCAGCAGCCAGCAGCCAGCCAAGCGTTTCACAACGAGACAAGGTTGAACAGAGCTCTTGCTGTCAGCTGTTAGCTGTTAGCTGATGGCTGTTGGCTGTCAGCTGTTGGCTGTCAGCTGTCAGCTCTCCCTATCCGCAACCGCCGGCGGCGGGTCCGGCCTTGGCCGCCAGCTTCACCTTCGGAGTGAACTCGAGATCCTCGTACTCCTCGGGATCGGGGTTCGCCGCCGCATAGGCGTGCCCGATGGCCGAGGCGAAGACGAACCGTGGCTGATCGTCACCGACCGCGTAGGCGGCCTCTTGCACTTCCCGCTCGCCGAACGTCTCCAGCCATTCGTTGATGCCGCCTTCGAGGATGTACACATTCGGCACAGCCTCGGCGACGAGCACCTTCCAGGCGTCGGTAGCAGCCGTCTCGTCGTTGCTCATGAGCACCACGGCGGTCTTGGCAGGGTTGTTATTCAACTCAGGGGCAAGTGCGTCTACCGCTTCCTGATTCGGATCGACATGTGTGGACCATGCGAGATGGAATACGTTGTACTC
>CBEVHI010000257.1:0-2940 GCA_965549635.1 uncultured bacterium
GGTTTCTCGGCAATGGGAGCGTCGCCATGCGACGCCAGTAGTTCCGAGAAACCGTGATCGCCACGGTCCCGCAGCGCCAAGAGGCCACTATCCTCGGATCTCCCACACGGAGGTTTCCTTGTACGACGTCGTCATCATCGGTGCCGGTCCCGGGGGGTACGCCGCCGCTCTGTATGCGCACAACTTCGGGCTCAGCGTCGCCCTCGTCGAGAAAGACCAGCAGGTCGGCGGGACCTGCCTCAACCGGGGGTGCATCCCCGCCAAACACTGGCTCCACACCGCAGAGGTGTTCACCACCGTCAAGGAATCGGCCACCTTCGGGGTCAACGCCGGTGAGCCGAGCCTCGACTGGGGCACCGCCCTCGCCCGCAAGAACGACATCGTGGCCGGCCTCACCAAGGGCCTTGCAGGGCTTCTGCGATCTCGTGGCGCGGAGATCATCTCCGGGTTCGGCCGCGTCGAAGGACCGGGCAAAGTCAGAGTGGCGGGACCAGACGGCGAGCAGGTACTGGAAGGGCGCAACATCATCGTTGCCACCGGCTCCGCCCCCCGCTCGATTCCCGGGTACGAGTTCAACGGAACCACCATCGTCAGCTCCGACGACGCCCTCGACTGGGAGACCCAGCCGCAGCGTGTCGCCATCATCGGGGCGGGGGCGATCGGATGTGAGTTCGCCTCGATGCTCGCCGACGTCGGCAGTGAGGTGCACCTGTTCGAGATGATGGACCAGATCGTCCCAGGAGCAGACGCGGACGCCGCCAAGGAACTGCATCGCAACCTCAAGCGAAGCGGCGTCAAGATCCGCACCTCGATCCAGGTCGGCCCTGCCCAGATCGGCGAGACCGGCGTCACCGTGCCGTTCGGCGAAGACTCGGTCGAAGTCGACGTGGTGCTGGTCGCCGTCGGACGCAAACCCCTCACCGAAGGGATCGGGCTCGAGACCACCAAAGCGGTCGTGGATCGCGGCTTCGTCGAGGTCGACACGACCACCATGCAGACCGCCGAGCCGGGCGTCTACGCGGTCGGTGACATCGTCGCAGGGACACCACAGCTCGCCCACGTCGGCTTCGCCGAGGCGATCGCCGCCATCACCTACATCGCCACCGGCGAGACCGCTGCCGTTGACTACCGGGCCGTCCCGCTGGTCGTCTACTCGCACCCCGAGATGGCCGAGGTCGGCTACTCGGAGGCCAAGGCAACCGAACTCGGCTACGACGTCGAGGTGACCAAGCACCCGATGACCGCGGTGAGCAGGGCGAGGATCATCGGACAGAACCGGGGCATGGTCAAGATCGTCGCCGAGAAGGACGGCCCGATCCTGGGGGCATCGATCGTCGGCCCTCAGGCCGGTGAGATGATTCATGAGATGATGTACGTTGTGGGATGGGAAGCGTTGCCGGCAGAAGCCGCCGCGCTGATTCATGCCCACCCGACGCTTTCCGAAGCGGTGGGCGAGACCCTGCTCAGTGCGAGCGGGCGAAGTCTGCACTGAGGCGGTCACCGACCGCCATGTGAGAGGAGAAAGATGGCCACGACGGTCAACATGCCGCAGCTAGGCGAGACGGTTACCGAGGGGACGATTCTCTCGTGGCCCAAGAGCGTTGGCGACACCATCCGTGAAGACGAAGTACTCGTCGAGGTCTCCACCGACAAGGTCGATACCGAGATTCCCTCGCCGGTCGAAGGTGTGATTCTGGAGATCCTCGTCCCCGAAGGTGAGACCGTGCTGGTCGGCACGCCGATGGTCGTCATCGGTGAGTCCGGCGAAGCCGTCGAGACAGCCCCGGCGGCACCCCAGGAGCAGGCTCCCGCGCCGGAACCGGAGCCGGTCTCGGAACCCTCGCCCGTCCCCGAGCCAGAGCCTGTCGCCGTGCCGGAACCGGCGCCCGAACCGGTCGCACCCTCCGCTCCGAAACCGGTCGCGGCCCCGGCGCCTGCCGCGGTCCCGGCAGCCGCTTCCACAGACGCGGAGCAACGCTTCCTGTCGCCGGTCGTCCGCAAGCTCGCCAGGGAGAACAACCTGGACCTCTCCCAGGTCGAAGGTACAGGGCGGGGCGGCCGGATCACCCGCAACGACGTCCTCGCCTACCTGGAACATCGACCGGCGCCGGCCCCGAGCCCGGAACCGATCCCGGTTCCCGCCCCGACGGTCTCGGCTCCGGAAGCGGTCCCGGCTGCTGCCCAGGAGGCCCCGGAAGGAATACCGCTGCTCGCAGGCGACGAGGTGCGGGACCTCACCCGTCTGCGTGCCCGTATCGGCGAGAACATGATCAAGGCCAAGCAGACGGCAGCCCACGTGTGGACCTCCGTCGAGGTCGACTACGAAACCGTCGAGCGGGTCCGCCAGGCACATCGCGCCGGGTTCAAGGAGCGGGAGGGCTTCTCGCTCACCTACCTGCCCTTCATCGCCAGGGCGACCATCGACGCTCTGAAAGCCTTCCCCGTCGTGAACTCGTCGTTCTACCTCGAGCAGAAGAAGGCGGTGTTCCACAATGCGATCAACCTGGGGATCGCCGTCAATGTCGAAGGCAAGGGCCTCATCGTCACGTCTCTGCGGGACGCCGATGGCCTGCGACTCGTCGGTCTCGCTCGTGGCATTCGGGATCTTGCCGACAGGGCGCGGAGCGGAGGCCTGCAACCCGACGACGTCGCCGGCTACACGTTCAGCATCACCAACCCCGGCCCGTACGGGTCGTATCAGTCGGCGCCGATCCTGCCGCTTCCCAACGTGGGGATTCTCTCCACAGAGACGATCGTGAAACGACCGACGGTGATCACGTCGGCCGACGGGCAGGACGTCATCGCCATCCGCCCGATCGGCTATCTGGGCCTCACGTGGGACCACAGGGCGTTCGACGGAGTCATCGCCGTGCAGTTCCTCAACCGGATCAAAGAGAACCTGCAGAGCTGGGACTGGCAGCAGGAGATGTCGTGAGGCAG
>CBEVHI010000258.1:0-2925 GCA_965549635.1 uncultured bacterium
GCCAACGTCGAGAGAGTTCGGGAGGGCCATGGCCGAGTCCCGCCTTGGGCTTGGTGTGGTCGATGGCATGCGAGGGATTGCAGAGCGGATGCAGTCCGAGGACTTCAGTTGGGCCGTCATGGCCATCGAGATTCAGCGGGAAGTCGGAGGCAACCTCGCCGAGGTGCTGCAGACCGTCGCCGACACGATGCGTCAGCGGAACCGTTTGCGCGGCGAGATCCGGGCGTTGACGGCCGAGGGCCGGATTTCGGCGATCGTGCTCGGAGCGCTGCCGTTCTTCTTGTTTGCCTTCCTGTTCGTGAGCAACAGGGACTACCTGGATCCGCTCCTGACGAGGGTGTCGGGCATCATCGCGATGGTCATCGGTGGTGTTCTCATGGTCGTCGGCGTGTACTGGTTGAAGAAGATCGTGGACATCGAGGTGTAGATGGACTGGAAACTCTTCTCCGCGGTATCGATGTTCGTGGCGGTCACCGGGCTGGTCGCCTGGATTGGTTTCGGGATCATCAAGGCGCGAAAGGCCGCAACCGAGCGTCTCGCCGCCTACGGATCGGCCGACTTCATGCGCGAGGAAGTCCTCAAGAAGTCGCTCGCCGAGCGCGCCGTCGCCCCGGTCTTTATCGGCCTCGGCAAGTGGTTCAACCGCTTCACGCCGGTGGGCTGGCTAGAGAAGACCCAGCACCGGATCGTTCTTGGCGGCAGTCCAGGCAACTTGGATGCGAACGCCTGGGCGGTGATCAAAGTCATCTCGGTCACGGTGGCGGCGGTGATCTTCTTCCTTGTGCGGCCGGGGATGGATCTACAGACAACGCTGATCTCGCTCACCCTACTGGGCATACTCGGCTTCTTCGGGCCGGATGCGTGGCTAACACGGAGAATCGACGATCGGCGCAAGGCCATGCTGAAAGCGCTGCCCGACGTACTGGACCTGCTCGTTATCAGTGTGGAGGCCGGCCTTGGATTCGACTCTGCGCTCGCCCGGGTCGTTGGTACGGTGCCCGGACCGCTGTCTGAAGAGTTCTTCCGGATGCTTCAGGAGACGCGCGTAGGCGTGAGCCGTCGAGAGGCCATGCGACATCTGACGGAACGCACAGATGTGGATGAGCTGCGATCGTTTCTGCTCGCCATGATGCAGGCAGAAGCCTTCGGCGTTTCGATCGCTCAGGTCCTACGGGTCCAGGCCGATGAGATGCGGGTGAAGCGCCGGCAGCGTGCCCAGGAGAAGGCGTTCGCCGCCCCGGTGAAGTTGGTGTTCCCGCTCGTGTTCTGCATCTTCCCGGCGTTGTTCATCGTCCTGCTCGGACCCGCGGCCATCGCGATCTACGAGACCTTCACCGGGCTCTAATGGCCAAGCCACCGGTCCCATGGTGGCGACGCCTGACCCCTCGACACCTCATCCTTCTTGTTCCGTGGATTGGCCTGGTAGTCGGAGCGGCATCACCGATTCGCGACAACTCGTTCCTATGGCACGTTCGCGCCGGCACACAGCAGCTGGATCTGGGCCACGTCCTGCGAAGCGACCCTTTTTCGTTCACGATGCTCGGCAAGCCATGGCGAACCCAATCGTGGCTGATCGAGCTTGGCTACGGTCTGCTCGAACGCTGGACAGGGGGTCTGACTTGGGTACCGGTGCTACTCGTTGCTGTCGGCGCTCTCACCCTTCTTCTTGTCGGACTGGCGGTGCACCGAAGGGCCGGAAACCTGCTCGTGACGGGAGTCGTCATGGCGCTGGTCACCTGGTTGGGCCTGGCGTTCCAGGTGCCGAGGCCTGTGCTCCTGTCATTCCTGATGCTCGCCATCCTTGTGGTGATACTCGATCGGAACGTGCTCTGGCCCGTGCCGATCCTCTTTTCCCCTCCCTCCTGGCTGTGAGCATCACCGCCCACGGATTCGGCGTATGGGAGATCCTGTGGGCGTTCTTGCGCAACCGCGACGCGCTTGGATTCATCTCAGAATGGGCGGTGCCTAACCTCGTGTCCATTCCGAATGTTCCGTACGCGCTGATGATTGGCGCGCTGCTGCTGGCGACCGCCAAAGGGAAGGTCGAGCCGCGGCAACTCTGGCTGGTGGTTCCCTTCCTGCTCTTTGGCCTGACGTCGGGTCGGGCTCTGTTCCCGGCCGCGCTGGTCCTCGTTCCGTGGGCGGCGTTGGCTGCCAAGATTCCGACATCCGACCGAGTCGTCCCGGTTGGCACAAGGGAGGCCGCGCTGAATGGCTTCCTCGCGGCGATGGTTGTGCTGGCGCCCCTGGCGGCATTCCTCCAAGTGTCCGTCGACGTCGACCCGGAGGTCTTTCCGGTCAATGCCTCGAGGTACCTCGGGAGCGGAAACGTTTGGACAGATGACGCGGTCGGCGGCTATCTCATCTATGCAGACTGGCCTGAACGAAGAGTCCTCATCGACGACCGAGCTGAGTTGTACGGCGGGTCGTTCATGGGCCGATTCGTCACGGCGAACACCGGGGCGCTGGCGTGGAAGCACGAGTTCGCCTCCTGGGGAATCAGTCAGGCCATCACACCGTCAAGATCTGGGCTCTCTGGCGCGCTTGATGCAGCCGGCTGGCACAGGATCTACGAAGACGAGAGATGGTCGGTTTGGGACGAGTCTGAGCCGCAACGATGAAGCAGTCGTGACGTGTCGTGACGTCACGAAAGGGAACTGGCGATGTTGCTCCACATTTGGGAATTCTGCGTCCCCGTGAACTGCACCGCGATGAGCGCCACGATGGCAATCAGGACTACCAGCAGGCCCCACTCCACAAGTCCTGCTCCGGTGTCATTTCGGAAGTTCCGGCCCATACGCTCTTGCCTCCATCTTGCCTTGCCCTGGCAAACGTACCACGGAGAGTGGCTACGGCCCATGGGTCGGCTGGCTCATATTCTGTCGAGCCCCCAAGACGGGCACACGCGTGGAAGCGGGTCCCTGA
>CBEVHI010000259.1:0-2916 GCA_965549635.1 uncultured bacterium
CGCTGGGGGAGCGGTTCTTGGTGATCACCCAGAACATTGACGGACTCCACCTCGACGCCGGGAACAACCCGGATCGGGTGATCGAAGGTCACGGCAACCTCGATCTGATGCGCTGCGGCGCCTCCTGCAGTCCCGACACCTGGCCGATCCCGCCGGGGATCGGACCCTCCGACCAGGATGAACCGCTCAGCATCGAAGACCGCGACCGGTTGGTCTGCCCGAAGTGTGGAGCGATGACCCGGCCCCACGTCCTGTGGTTCGACGAGACGTACAACGAAGAGCACTACCGGATCCACTCCGCCCGGGCCGCCGCCAAGAGAGCGTCGCTGGTGCTGGTGATAGGCACCTCCGGGGCCACCCGGCTGCCCCACGACGTGTTCGCTTTGGCCGGGCTCAACGGAGCTGCCCTGATCGACATCAACCCGGAGACCAATCCGTTCTCGCTGCTGGCCGAACGTATGGACCTGGGCCGTTCCGTCAAGGCGCCGGCCACGGTGGCGGTGCCGCCTATCGTCGACTTCCTCGAAGAGGTGATCTGATGGCCGCCGACTACGACCCCGCCGAAGTGGAGAAACAGGCGTTCGCTCCCGGATGGGAGAAGGAGCATGCCGTCGATCATGCCGACTACCTCGACTCGCTCATGGACCCGGAAGACCCGTTCCACGAGAAGGCGGTGGAGGCAGCGCAACAGGATCGTGCAGCTCGAAAGAAGATGGCGAAAGCCGTCGAGATCCTGAGCGCCGCCGGTCGGATCCTGGTGTTCACCGGGGCGGGCATCTCCACCGAATCGGGCATCCCCGACTTCCGGGGACCGGACGGCCTGTGGAAACGGGTCGACCCGGGCGACTTCTCGCTGGGAGCGTTCATGGAGAACCCGGCTGCCCGGCGCCGCTACTGGACGGCGATGCGCAACGAACGGCTGGTGGCCACCTCCTTCCAGCCCAACCGGGCTCACCAGGCCATCGTCGACCTGTGGGAAGCGGGACGGTTGGCCGGGTGCGTCACCCAGAACGTCGACGGCCTCCACCAGGCTGCCGGACTGCCTGAAGAGATGGTCGCCGAACTACACGGAACTGCCGCCACGGTCACCTGCCTCGATTGTGCGGCCGTCGAACCGCTCACCGCCATGCTCGAACGTCTTGATGCCGGCGATCCCGACCCGGTCTGCGAAGCGTGTGGGGGAGTGCTGAAACCGTCGACGGTGATGTTCGGGGAGATGCTCCCGCCCGAACCGATGAGCCGGGCCGCCCGCTGGGCCCACGACGCCGACGCCGTGCTGGCGATCGGCAGCACCCTGTCGATCTACCCGGCCGCCTCGGTAGTCGCCAAAACCGCCCGGCGGGGCAAACCGCTGGTGATCGTCAACCAGGGCGCAACCGAACACGACGACCTGGCGGCCGCCAAAGTCGACGGCCCGGCCGGCACCGTGGTTCCGAAGTTGGTCGCCGAGGTGGTCGGAGAGCTCCGCTGACGAACAGTCTTGCCCCGACGGCCATCGCCCGGCTCTGCGGTGGA
Organism: uncultured bacterium; assembly: GCA_965549635.1. Lineage (GTDB taxonomy): Bacteria > Actinomycetota > Acidimicrobiia > Spongiisociales > UBA4744 > CBEVHI01. The sequence continues at coordinate 1,516 of CBEVHI010000259.1, forward strand.
AGCGGCCCCGTGTCCGTTGGCCTGGGATGTGGATGGCCCGGGGGCACGACTTTGCCGCGGCACCTGCCCGCGGGCCGTTTGAGAACCGCACGCTCGACACGAGCTACGCGAGTGCCTCTTCCAGAGCCAGGATCGTTGCTTGGAGGGTCCCGCGGTCTCCGCTACTGAGACGAGTACCGGACTCGAGACGCTGTTCGAGTTTGGCTACGAGCGTCATCACCTGGGCGGGCTTGCGTGCCAGCGGCCCTGCATGTCGGCCCAGTTCTACCAGGGTGGTGAGCGTGGCGGTGTCGTCGGCGGCTGTGGCGTCGTACGTGAAGCTGTCTCTGCCGGCGAGCTCTGTGACGAGCGCGGTCACGTAATCGGAGAGTGCCAGCATTTTCGGGTAGTCGAGCTTCTCGGCGGTGTCCTGGGGAGAGTGGTAGTTGCGGTCCCGGCCCACGTTGAAGAACAGGAACGGGATACCGACCCTCTGGAACGCATAGTGGTCCGCCAGTGGTGGGATGACATCAGAGTCGAGACGGCGGGGCACAATCCCTCCGACCTGCTCGCCGATTCGATCGACGACAGCTCCGACGCCGGAACACTTCTCCGCCCCCATGACCAGAACCGTGTTGCGCACCTCAACAGGAAGGCCGGGCGGTCCGAACGGGTGACCGATGAGGTCCAGACAGATCATCATGTCGATCCGGTCCAGCGGCACGGTCGGATGGTCCACGAAGTAGATGGAACCCATGTCAGGCGTGTAGAAGTGCGGCGGTTCCTCAGCATCGAACGACGCGACCAACACCGATCGGTCCAGTCTGCCGTTGTCTATGAGTTGCTGGGCGGAGTCGAGCAAAACCGCGACACCCGACGCGTTGTCGTCGGCACCGGGATAGATCTGACCGAAGTTGACGCCGAGATGGTCGTAATGGGCTGAAAGCACGATGTATCGATCCGAGTGCGGGCCGTCCCCAGCGATGGTTCCAAGCAGATTCGCTCCGTCGATCTCGGGGATCGCCTGTCGATAGTCGGCCTCGCCGGCAGGATGTAGCCCCAGATCGATGAACGCCTTCTCCACATAGCCGCGTGCCAACAGTCCACCCCGAGTACCCGGTGCGCGGCCCTCAAGTGCGGGCGAGGCCAAATACTCGACCCTGGATCGGAGTCGGTCCCTGCGTTCTATCTCGTTCACAGTGCCCCTTCAACCTCATCCCGCGTGTTCCAGCAAAGCCGTCTGGCGCCTTGCCCGCGATCACACGGTAACCAGAAGGCATGGCATCTGGCGTCGAAGTCACACAACAAGGGTACGTTCCGCGGATCTCGAGCGTCAGGGTGCTGAGCCGATCACCTCGGCAAGGCTGCTCGACGAGTTGATGTCCCGGCAGCGCGAAGAGCTACCAGAGCAGCTTGCGTTTA
>CBEVHI010000260.1:0-2907 GCA_965549635.1 uncultured bacterium
GTGAGTCCCAGCTCTTTGCGCAGCTCGTCCAGCTTGGCGTCGGCCTGGGTGACGGAGATCGCCTCACGCAGCTCTGCCTCGGCACCTTCCGGCGTCGCCTCGCGAAGCTCGGCTCTGGCCTTGGCATCGGAGAGACGTTGTGTGATCTTGTCTTCCACCTTGTCGAGACTCGGAGTCTCCATCTCCATCGAAGCGGAGATCGACTCGACCGTCTTGTTGACCGCTTCCTGCATCTTCGCCTGCTGCAACCTGCCGATGAGTTCCATCTTCTTGGCGGCCAGTTCCTGCAGACGCATCGCGTTCTGCTCGACGGCCTTCTTGGCATCCTCGGCTTGGGTCACCGCGACGCCGTACTGTTCCTTGAAGCCGGTCAGGTTGTTCTCGGCGGCTTGCAGCTTCATGGCAAGGCTCTGCGCGGCCCGGGTCCATTTGCCAACGGCTTCGGTGTCTCCGGTCTTCTTGGCCTCGTCGGCCTTCAGCAGCGCCTGCTTGGCCATCTCGCGCGCCTCCCCGAGATCATCGGCAGCGCTCTCGATCTTGGCCTCGAGCTGGGTGCGGTGGGCGATCACCTGGGCAGCCTGGTTGCGCAGCAGCTGATCCTGCCGCTTGGCCTCGTTGATCGCTTGCTCGACCTCGACCTCTGGGTCCATCGCCCGCTCCGCGGCTCCGCGGAACAAGGTCACGAGATACCCCCACAGTCGTTTCAAGAACCCCATTGGTTTCCTCCTGTTGTGTGCGTGTTCATCCTACGGTGTCACCGCCGCCTGCGTCGGGCCCTGCCGGTGATCGAACGTGTCGGTTTCGGGCTCCTCGTCGCGGTCGCCCTTCGAGGACTCCGGGTGGGCAGAGGCAAGCTCATTCGCCGTCGCGGCGACCGGTTGCGGTATTGGGCAGCGGTACCCATGCCGGCGACCACCATTTGGAAGACATTCATCCAGTCGAACCCTCCGCCGCCATGAGACCGCGGTGCCATCGGCGCAGGCACACGCCGGCCGTTCACGATGATGTCGCGCGGCTTGGGCTGTTCGCCCCGCCGCAGTCGTTCCGCGCAGTCATGACAGACGCTCACCGTCTTCGATCCGGCCGGTGTCGTGATCGATGCTTCCTCGATGCCTCCACGATGATTCGGGTCGAAGAAGCACGCGGCCGGGTGGTCTTCTGGCTCGGGTGGTACCGGGCGCCCTTCGGTGATGGCATCGGCAGCCTCGAGCTCCCAACGGGCCGTATCCAGCCGGTCGCTGAGCTGCTCCAGATCGGCCAGGGTTTGCGCCTTCTCGAAGGCACCCTGGACCTCGTCGAAGGTCGCTGTCGCCGATCGGTAGTGCCCGGTCGCCTCGTCGTCGTCGGCCACACTCACCTGATCGCTCAGCTCGAGGATCCGGTTGGCGACTGTGTCGAGTTGCGTCTTGATCTCGGCGCGGGCTTCGGTGAGCCGGCGATGCTGAATCTTCTCGTCGCTCTTTCTCCCGCGACGCGTCAGGACGAGCACGAGAAGCACGACACCTCCGATCAGCACGACCGGTATGAGGATCCCGGTCCCGCCACCACCAGAAGACTCAGGTGCCGCTGTCGTCGTCACCACCACCGTTGCGGTGACGAGCTCCTCGGCGAATGCCCGAAACCCATCGACATAGCTCGTGTCGAACAGGTCGATGCTCGCATCCAGCGCTTCGTTGAGCGTGGCGTCGGAGAACTCGGTGCTCACCGCTCCAAGATCGCTCGGAGCGACCACCACCAGGGTGCCCCCCGGCAGGGCGTTGAGGATGTCCCGAGCAACGATGTCGGCGCCATCCGACGGGTCGTCGGCGAGGGCTATGAAGTACAACACCGGTGATGCGGGGAGGTCGCCGATGAGACGCTCCATCGCGTTGGTGTCGACGGGGGCGCCCTCCTCGACGGCGTAGTGCCGGAAGCCGGCCTGATCGGCCAGGTCCGCCGTGTCGGCCGCCGTGGCGGCAGTTGGAGCCAGGAGAATGAGAACAGCGACGATCCAGACCAGGAGCCTCTTCACAGCAGGTCACCTATGAGCCGATCGACGTGGCCCTTGGCGCGCACGTTGCGATACACACGCTCGATCGTACCGGCCGGTCCGATCACGAACGTGGAGCGGATGATGCCCTGGTACTCCCGCCCGTAGTTCTTCTTGGTCCCCCACGCGCCGTAGGCTTCGGCAACTTCGTGGTCCTCATCGGCAAGCAGCGGGAAGGTCAGGCGTTCCTTCTCTTTGAACTTCGCAAGACGGGCCACCGGATCTGGGCTGATGCCCACAACCGCATACCCCTCCTCCTGGAGACGGTCGCTGCGGTCCCGGAAGTCGCACGCCTCGGTCGTACAGCCGGGCGTCATCGCCTTGGGATAGAAGTAGACGATGAGCTGTCGGCCTCTGAAGCCATCGAGCGCAACGACGCTTCCGGTGTCATCGGTCAGTTCGAACGCCGGCGCCTGGTCGCCAATCTCCACCATGTGGTCCTACCTCCCTGTCTTGCCGGAGACTATCGGAGAACCGCTCCTTGGGCGATGCGTCTACCGACGGGGGATCGAGTGTTCCCAGTCGGCGAGCAGCGTCCGCAGCGCGGCGACGAATGCCAGCGGCTGATCGAGGGTGAGGTGATGATGCGCCTCCGGAATGGACACGACCGGTGCGTTGCGACCCATGAGGTCGTACATGTACTCGGCGATGTCGGGCGGCACGATCACGCTGAACTCGCCACGGAGCAACGCGACTCTCGTCTTCACTGCCTGCAGCCGCTCCCGCAACGGTCGACGGGCCTGAGAGAACACCCTCGGGTCGAACTTCCACGTCCAGCCGTCCGGGGTCTCGCGAAGCGAGTGTCGTGCGATGGAGTCGAGAATGAAGGTGTTCTCACACGGCTGCGGTGGAATCAGTCGGAAGCGGGCGAGAGCCGC
>CBEVHI010000261.1:0-2901 GCA_965549635.1 uncultured bacterium
GAGACGACGGCCGCAGGTAGACCCGTTCGAACATGAAGTCGCGCAGCTCCTGCATGGTCTCGGCGACCGTGGGTTCCATCACCACCGATCCCTGGCGGAGGGACTCTTCGACGACGGCATCGATCATGGTGCCGATCCACTCGGACCCCGGCTCACCGAACACTTCGAGCGACCGTGACGGCAGATCCTCGCGTCTGATGACCGAGGCGCGCAGCGCATCGTCGACGTCGTGGGTGAGGTAGGCGATGCGGTCGGCGAACCGGCACAGCATCCCCTCGGGTGTCGCCGGAGGCGGGTCGATCTTCCACGAGTGCGCCCGGATCCCGTCGAGCACCTCCCAGGTCAGGTTGAGGGGCTCCAACACGCTCAGGACCCGCACACTCTGCACGGAGTGCAACCACTCTCCCTCCACATAGGGGGAGAGCGCCTCCTCGCCGGTGTGCCCGAACGGTGAGTGGCCAACATCGTGGCCGATGCAGATCGCCTCGGTGAGATCCTCATTCAGGCCGAGGGCAGCGGCCATCGCCCGGCCAACCTGCGTGACAGCGATGGTGTGGGTCAGGCGCGTCACGTAGTGGTCGCCCTCGGGGTTGATGAACACCTGGGTCTTGTGCTTCAGCCGCCGGAACGCCTTGGTGTGGAGGATCCGGTCTCGATCCCGCTCGAAGGCCGTCCGATACGCATCGGACTCCTCGGCCTCCTGCCTGCCTTTCGACTCGGTAGACCTGGTGGCTGCCGGGGCGAGTAGGTCGCGTTCCTGCTGCTCGCGGATCTCCCTGGTGCGACGGATCATGGCGCTCATGAGGTCAAGGTTAGGGGCGACATGGGCCCGACTGCGTCGGGACGCCTTCCTGTGGAAGGCTCATCTCCCCCATCGACCTCGGCTCGGATCCACCCCCATCGCCTCGCTGCGCTCGGCACTTCCCCCTGATGGGGAAGCACAACCATGGCTCGGCCACTTCCCCCGCTGGGGGAAGCAGAGGACGCTCCCGCTGGCCGCTTCCTAGACGATCCGCTCCCGCACCCTCGAGCTGAGGTAGTCCATCGACGCCACCACGATGGCGATTGCCAGCATGTTCACCGCAGCCGCCCGGTAGTTGAGCAGGCGAATGTTCTGCTGGAGGATGGAACCGATGCCGCCACCGCCGGCGAACCCGATGATCGTCGACATGCGCACGTTGATGTCCCAGCGATAAAGCGTGAAGGAGATGTACGGCGGGACGATCTGAGGGATCACCGCGTAGACGATCGTCTGGACGCGGGTCGCACCGGTCGCCTGGACCGCCTCGAGCGGGCCGGGCAGGATGCTCTCCACCTGCTCAGAGTAGAGCTTGGCGAGCGCGGCGATCGTGTGCAGCGACAGCGCCAGGGCGCCGGCGAATGGGCCGAGGCCCACCCACACGACGAACACGATCACCATCACCAGCGGTTCGATCGAACGGATGCCGTTGAACGTGGTGCGGGCCATGTAGTAGACGGTCAGACCGATGTTGACGGTCTCCCTCTTGTAGACCCGGGCCGCCAGCGCCAATCCGAGGACCGCCCCGACCGCGCCCGGCACCCAGATGATCTTCACCGGGTCTTCGATCTTGTACAGCCACGAGATGCCCTGGCCGAGAATCAGCATGATCGCGGCCCCGGCAGCCGCTGCGAGCGGCAAGCTGATCGGGCGGGTCACCGAATCGGGCGCATGGGCGCGCAGCCAGTTGGCGAATCTGCCCGCAAGGTTCATCAGGACGGCAGCGGCGAGGAACGCTGTCACGAGCGTGATGATGGCGGCAAGGATGTCGCCCAACGTTGTCGAGAAGTCACCGAGGAACCCGAACGACGCCAGCTTCGGAGCCAGCCACGTGCCGAAACGCACCAGGAGATCGGCGACGAGGAACAGGACGACGATTCCGATCACGGATGCCACGAAGAGCACCAGGCCCCGGGCGATGCGCAGACCGGTCGTGGGTGGTTCATCTTCAACAGCGGGGAGCGACCAGCGGAACGCGACTGCGATCACGATCGGAAGGACGATGACGCCGAGGAGAACGAGACCGAGGTTCGAAGTCAGGTGTCCGCTGATCGATCTGGCCTCCCTCGCAGCCAGGATGCCGATGCCGGCACCGATCGGCAGGGCGAGGATCTGCAGGCCCATCTTCACCAGCGGGATCTTGATGTCCTTCATCAGGTTGCGAGAGGCGAAGAACGACATCGGGACCGCGATGAACACGCCCAGTGTCGTGGCGAGAAGGGCCAGGAAGACGGTTTCCAGGATCTTCTCCCAGGTGATCTTCGCTGCTTCGGAGACGCGAGGTGAGGTCACCGTGACCGCGCCGCCGGTCAGAGGGTCGACCGAGTCGACGCGGACCGGGTTGAAGATGGTGCCGACCTGTTCTCGGGTGATCGCCCGAATGGTCTGCTGCTCTTCGGAAGCCCGCTCCCGCGTGTCGACGGTGATCGTGAACTCGCCGTTCTCGTCGGCGATCAACTCCTGCCCCAGTGGCAGTTCGAGATCGCCGGATGGCGGCACCATGTAGAGGTTCACGCGGGCGTTGGGAGAGAAGTTCTCACCCCGCACGGTGATGTCCGCTCCCGGCTCGACGCACGCCGGTTCGACCCTGATATGACGGCCATACGGATCGGTCTCTGGAGGGGTGAACCCTCCGGGCGGACAGGGCATGTAGAACGGCATGTCGGTATTGGTGGCGATGCGCTCGTAGGTGAGGAGTTCGGGTCGGGCGAGAGATCTGATCACTCGCGTCAGCTGGGCCAGGCGGCTTTCGGATCGGATCTCGCTCAGGTCGACGCTGGTGACGCTGAAGCCGTATGCGTAGACGACGACACCGGCGATGATCGCCAGGGCGACGATGATCGCATGACGACGGGATTTGCGGGGGCCACCCGTGGTGTTCT
>CBEVHI010000262.1:0-2886 GCA_965549635.1 uncultured bacterium
GAAGAACAGCCTGTGGCCTCTGCCCTTCGGGACCGCCTGCTGCGCCATCGAGTTTATGTCGGTGGTCTCTGCGCACTACGATCTCGCCCGCTTCGGCGCGGAAGTCGTCCGATTCTCCCCTCGACAATCCGACCTCATGATCGTCGCCGGGACGGTTACCGACAAGATGGCGCCGGTCGTCAAGCGGATCTACGACCAGATGGCCGAGCCCAAGTACGTGATTTCCATGGGTGCCTGCGCCTGCACCGGCGGCTTCTACCGCGCCTACCACGTGGTACAGGGCGTCGACGAGTTCATCCCGGTTGATGTGTACGTTCCGGGTTGCCCACCGACACCCGAGGCGCTCATGCACGGCGTCCTCAAACTCCAGGAGATGATTCAGAACGGGGAAACTCACGATGACCGTCGCAAGTACCGAGAGCACAACGCAACGGCCTGACCTGGCCGGCCTTCTTCCAAAGGACGCGGTCTCCTCCGTGGAGGCCGGGGTCGACGGTCACACCGTCCTCGAGGTCGACCGCAGCCGGCTGTTGGAAGTCCTGCGAGCGCTGAAGGAGAAGCCGGAGATCCGATGCAACCTGCTGGTCGACGTGTGCGGCGCCGACTACCCGGATCGCGAACACCGGTTCGAGGTCGTCTACCACCTGGCCAGCCTGGATCACGAGCACCGGTTCCGGGTCAAGGTACCGCTGGCCGAGAGCGATCCGACCCTGCGTACGGCATCTGGAAGGCCGCCGACTGGTTCGAGCGAGAGGCGTACGATATGCTCGGAATCCGGTTCGAGGGGCACCCGAACCTCAAACGGATCCTGACCCACGAGGCGTTCCACGGCCATCCGCTGCGTAAGGACTACGATTCCGGACAGCGCTGGCTGCTCACAGAAGAGCACACCATGACCCCCGAGTGGGCCACAGAAGAGCTCGCCGGCGCCGACCGCCAGGAAACCCAGGTCCTCAACCTGGGACCGTCCCACCCGGCGACCCACGGAACCTTGCGCACCATCGTCCGCCTGGACGGCGAGCACATCATCAGGGCCGAGTGCGAGATTGGCTATCTGCACCGCTGCTTCGAGAAGATGTCCGAGACCCACGGCTGGCAGCAGGTGATTCCGTACACCGACCGCCTCAACTATTGCTCGAGCATGATCAACGGCGTCGGCTACGCCCTGGCCGTCGAGGAGCTTCTCGGGATCGAGGCGCCGCCGCGGGCCCAGGCGGTCCGGGTCATCCTCTCCGAGTTTTCGCGAATCATGGATCACGCCGTCTGCCTCGGAGCCAACCTCGTCGACCTCGGCGCCCTGACCAACTTCTGGTACTTCTTCCAGCCCCGCGAGGAGATCTACGGACTGCTCGAGTCGTGCGCCGGCGGCCGGCTGACCGTGTCGTACGCCCGCATCGGCGGACTGGCCCATGACGTCCCGGCCGACTTCGAGGAGCAGGTCCGTTACCTCCTCGACTACATCCCGAAGTTCGTCGACGACGTTGACAAGCTGATCACGACCAACAAGATCTTCCGCGACCGGACCGAGGGGATCGGGGTCATCTCCGGCGAGGACGCCCTCGCGTGGGGGTGGACCGGCCCGTGCCTGCGCGCCAGCGGTGTCCCCTACGACGTTCGCAAGATGTATCCGTACATGGGGTACGAGAACTACGAGTTCGACGTCCCGGTGGCGACCACCGGCGACACCTACGCCCGGTACCTGGTCCGCATGGAGGAGATGCGACAAAGTCTGCGCATCATCCGCCAGGCCATCGACGCCCTGCCCGGAGGACCGGTGGTCACCGACAACCACCACGTCGCCCTGCCGCCGAAGGAAAAGGTCTTCACCGAGATGGAGGCGTTGATCTGGCACTTCAAGCTGATCTTCGAGGGCATCCCGGTTCCCGCCGGAGATGGCTACGGTTTCACCGAGGGCGCCAACGGGGAGCTCGGCTACTACATCGTCTCCGACGGAACCGGGAAACCGTACCGGATCAAGGTGCGGCCGCCGTGCTTCGCCATCTTCCAGGCGTACCCGCACATCCTGGAGGGGCACATGGTGGCCGACGCCATAGCCATCCTGGGCAGCCTCAACGTCATCGCCGGGGAGCTCGACCGATGAAACAACCCTCAGTCGTCAACGTCGACCGCGGCGCGATACCGATTGCCGAGCAGATCTACCTCGGCCCCATCATCAAGGGTCTCAACGTCACCCTCAGGCACTTCGTGCGCAACCTGTTCGGGAAGAAGGACGTCGCCACTATCGAGTATCCCGAGGTCAAGCGCATCTACTCCGAGCGGCTGCGCGGCCGGCACATCCTGACCACCAAGGAGGACGGATCGCTGCGCTGCGTGGCCTGCTACATGTGTGAGACGGCCTGTCCTGCCGACTGCATCACCATCGTCGCCGAGGAGGATCCCGAGGCCACCGTCGAGTGGGAGAAGCGCCCCACGCTGTACGAGATCGACCTGCTGCGCTGCGTCTTCTGCGGCTACTGCGTCGACGCCTGCCCCAAGGAAGCAATCATCATGAGCCGCGAGCACGAGATGGCGTACACCGAACGTGCCGAGGCCATCGTTGGTATCGAGGAGCTCCGCCAGAAAGGCCCCATCGAAGACGAAGACATCGGCTACCGCCCGTACTTCTGAGGAACGCAGAGCACACGCCGGCACGTCCAGTCCAGCGAACCCAACCCCGTGGCGCCCCCTGCTCCCTCCCAAAGCACCCGGTAAGCGGGCGAGCCGAAGGCGCACGCCCGCAACCGCCCCGAAGAACCCCTCCCAGAAGAACGGTCCTGCGTGGGGGTGAGGGTGGGTCGGGGGTGCGGCGGGACGGCAATCCTGTCTCCGCTCCCGGAGGGACCGAGCGCCGACAACGCCGGCAGAAGACCGCGCTGGACGGGGCGT
>CBEVHI010000263.1:0-2882 GCA_965549635.1 uncultured bacterium
GATCGCCGCGATGGTGGTGGCGTTTGCCCTCGCCGCGATGCTGTGACCCCTGGCGCGCGGGTGCGGCGCTCATGGGGATCCTGCACCAGGAGCAACCGCGTAGATGGTCGCCCCTAGGATCCAACCCGTGGAAGCCACCACCCCGCTTCGCTGGGCAGCAGATCGACAGTCCATCCTCATCCTCGACCAGACCCGGCTGCCCGAAGCGAAGGTCGAACGAAGCCTCACCACCATCGACGAGATAGCCGAGGCCATCGGCAGCCTCCGTGTTCGTGGAGCCCCGCTGATTGGCATCACAGCCGCCGTTGGGATCGCCGCTCTTGCCCATCGCGCCGCCGGCCGTGCCGGCCTCGCCGAGGCGGTGCTCGCCTGGGCCGCCCGCCTCGAAAGCACCCGCCCCACCGCCGTCAACCTCTCGTGGGCACTCGACCGGATACGCGCCGTCGTCGCCCGAGACTCCGACGACCTTCTCGGAGCCCTGACAGCCGAAGCCGACAGCATCTGGGAAGAGGACAGGGCGATGTGCCGCGCGATCGGCGAGCACGGCCTCACCCTCCTCCACGACGGAGCAACCGTCCACACCCACTGCAACGCAGGGGCGCTCGCCACCGGAGGAATCGGTACCGCCCTCGCCCCCATCTACCTCGCCCATGAACGAGGCATGAAGATCCAAGTCTTCGCCGATGAGACCCGTCCGCTGCTCCAGGGCAGCCGCCTCACCGCATGGGAACTCGAGCAGGCGGGCATCGACGTCACCGTCATCACCGATTCCACGGCCGGGGCGCTGTTCGCCACCGATCCTCCCGATGTCGTGCTCGTCGGCGCCGACAGGATCGCGGCCAACGGTGACGCCGCCAACAAGATCGGGACCTACTCACTCGCCGTCCTCGCCCGCCACCACCACATCCCCCTCTACGTGCTTGCCCCGACCTCGACCATCGATCACGAGTGCGCCACAGGCGCCGACATCCCCATCGAACAACGACCTCCCGACGAGATTCGTCGTCCCTACGCCCACATCACCGCTCCCGCCGGCGCGACCGTGTGGAATCCGGCCTTCGATGTCACCCCAGCTCAGCTAATCACCGGCATCATCACCGAGCACGGCATCGCCAGGCTTCCCTACGGGCAGTCGCTGCCATGAGATACGACCTTCGCTCGGCTATCTGTCGTATCGGCTCGGCAATGCATGCCGCCGGACTCATCGCCGGAAGAGCCGGCAACATCTCGGTTCGGGTCGACGCGGACACGATCCTCATCACCCCCCGGGGCACGAGGAAGGACACTCTCAGACCGACCGATCTGCTCGTCGTACGACTCGGTGATGTCAACCCACCGGCGCGGGCCAGCACCGAACTCCCCCTGCACCGCGCGGCGTACCTGGCCGACATCGGCGTCTCGGCGGTGCTCCACGCCCACCCTCCGGCACTGACCGCAGCGGGACTGCGCCGCATCGACCTCGTCACCTACCTGCCGGAGCTGGGCGAGGCGATCGGGCCTATCGCACCGATCGAGTTCGCGCCCAGCGGAAGCGAGCAGCTTGGACGGGCCGTGAAGATGGCCGTCGTCGGCCGTGCCGCCGTCATGCTCCTTCACGGTCACGGCGCGGTGTCGGTTGGGGCTGACCTGGACGAGGCGTTCGACCGGCTCGAACTCGCAGAGTCGTCGGCGCACGCGGTCCTGTTGGCTCGAGGCTGAACACCCACCCGTTCTTGTGACGCTTGGCCCGGATAGTCTCACCGAACCGTCGCAAGAACGGATCAGCTGCCGAGTGCCGCCCTTGCCTGCTCGATCAGTACGCGAGCTTCCTCGATCTTGACCTGATAGGTGGCCAGGTCCCCGTCACGCAGTGCAGCCTCTGCCTGAGTGAACGCCTCGGCTGCCTGGTCGAGTAGCTCGGTAGCGGTCTGCCCGGTCGGCGGCTGTGTCGGCGTCGTCGGCGGTGTCACGGTCCCGGTGCCGCCACCGAACACGCCTTGGAGCGCCTCGGCGAGGGTTTCGCGCATCACCACTTCTTCGTCGAACACGGCCACGACCCGCTTGAACTGTGGCAGCGCCACCTTCGAGGCTTCCAGATAGATCGGCTGGATGTACAGCAGCGACGACTCGATCGGCACCACCAACAGATCGCCACGGATCACCTTCGAACCCTGCTGGTTCCAGAGCGTGATCTGCTGGGACACCTCGGGGTTCTGATCGATGCGGGCGTCGACCTGGTTGGGGCCGTCGACGAAACCGGTGCGGGGAAGCCGGTAGTCGATCAGCTTCCCGTAGTCCTCGGGACCGGACTTGGCGATCAGGAACGAAGCCATGTTGGGACGCCCCACCGGCAGGAACGGCTGCAGGATCAGATAGGACAGCTGCTCCTCCTCGGGGAGACGCATCAGCAGGTAGTAGGGCAGCATCGGACGGGTGAACGTCGGGTCGATGAACTCGCCACGCAACTGATCACGATTCCCGGCATTCGAGGGATCCAGAGGCTGTTCCCACTCGTCTTCGCTGTTGTAGAACACGTCCGGTTCGGTCATGTGGAAACGCAGGTACATGTCGCTCTGCACCCGAAACAGATCCTCCGGGTATCGCAGATGCTCCACGAGATCGGCGGGCATGGCCGACCCGTCGGTGAACAGGTTTGGGAACGCAGCCTGGTACGCCCGGATGATCGGGTCGGATTCATCGACGACGTACAGCTTCATCGTGCCGTCGTACGCGTCGACGGTCGCCTTGACCGTGTTGCGCAGATAGTTGAACTGGTTGGGCAGCGTCCCCGGACCGATGCCGAGGCGGTTGATGGCGGCCGGCTCAGCGTACGGGTAGGCGTCCGAGACCGTGTACATATCCACGACATAGACGAGGCGGCCGTCGACCGCGACCAGGTAGGG
>CBEVHI010000264.1:0-2833 GCA_965549635.1 uncultured bacterium
CCATGCGGAAAAGTCGATGGACCATTCTGGTCCTGGTTGTGTTGACCGTCCTGACCGTGCTGCCCGGGGTAGCGAGTGCTGCCCCGCCGAGCCCGGACAACGGAGGGTACGAGACCTTTATCTGCCCGGCGACGTCGACCCACAACACTCACGGTACGTGGGTGTTGGGAGCACACGGCGCCTACTACGTACAGATCCTGACCAGGGGAACACCTAAGCCCATGAAGGCCAACAAGGTGTTCGTCAAGGTGGATGCGCAAGGTCACGCTGTCGAAAAGGCACAGATCCCGGCAGGGTTCGCCCTGTACAAGGACGTGTTCGGAACGGGTATCGTCATCAACCCAGATGGAGGCACCTCCGAAGGGCTGGTGTACACGACTGGAGAGCGCGGGCCGATCATGCTGCTGGGTGAAGGTGTCGACCTTCTCGAAGGAGCAGGTGCTGATGTCAGCGGTTGGGACGAAGGCCAGATGGCCAAGGTCACCGACAATGACGACGGTACCTACACCGTGTACAACATCATGCTCGAAAAATCGATCACGCTCTCTGGCTTCGGCGTTCCCGCCGCAGCCGGCGTGTTCTGGTAAGCCAACCAACCTATCGACCAACCAGGGGCGCCCTTCGGGGCGCCCCTCCCGTTCTGGCGTGAGTTCACCGCACCATGGCCAGCTGGCTCACGCAAGAAGCGCTCCTATCGCGCCCACTCCTTGACAGCCTGACTCCAGAGACACAGTGCTCTCGGACAGCCTTCACGGACCTCTCGATCCGAGCTGACCACCACCACGTTCTCGTCGATCTCCCCAACGAGCCGGATGATCTCCGTGTCGGCGATCGTGTCCTCGTCGGTGAAGCGAATCTCGATGCCTCCCGGTCCAGGCCCGTTTTGGCCTCCCCCGGCCAGGTGCGAGTCGTACACCACCAGCAGCCGTACCGGGGCCACCGCCAACCGTCGCACCCTGGCGAGGCGGTGGTTCACATCTTCGCGAGACAGCGGTTCACGCCACTGATGGGACAGGTTGTAGCCATCGACGATCATGACGAACGGCCGAGGCTGACCGAGCAGCCACTCGATGGCGGCACTCTCGTCGGGTCGGATCCCTTCAGGAAGAGAGAGCGGGATGGGGTCCAACGACTGCTGCTCCGCCGCCTGTACCGCATCCGGCCGTGCCGCCGCGACGATCTGATCGAGCAGTGATGCCAGTGCCACCGGGTCCCGCGTCGCCCACGGGTCAGGACCGGACCGGCCCTGCTCCCCGGCCGTGCTCCGTCGTGCCCGAAGCAGTTCCTCACGCAGGAAGGCCATCCTGCTGTCCGCTTCTGCCAGATCGGCGAGCACCTCCTTGAGGTCCTTGCCCGTAGACGCGAGCCGTGACTCGGCGGCCAGCCTGCCGATCCGCTCTGCCTGTCTGGCTTCTTGGACCTTGTTGGAGATCTCGTGGCTCTGACGCCTCGCCCGACGTTCCGCCTCCACGGAGAGCGCCCGAAACTTCTCTGCCCGTTCGTGCTCCACGCCGAGCTGGTACTCGAGATCACGAACCTTCGCGGTAAGCCGCGCAACATCGCCGGCGAGGTCGCTCTCGTTCAGAGCCTGCACGGCGGACTCGACGGACTGTTCCCAACCTTCTCCCCGTACCAGGAACGCGGCAGAGGCTTCGTCGGGCCCTTCGGCTTCGCCGATCTCGGCCCAAGCATCGGCCGCTTTGACTCGCAGCCACTCGAATCGATCGAGATCCCTGACAAGGGACCGGGCCAGCGGCGGGGGGAGCCGGCGAGCCGCTGACGCCGCGACGGGGCGCAGCGATGCGGGCACCTGATCCTCGTCGAGGTCTCGCAGCGCCTTGCGCGCCGCCTGCAGTGCAGCCTGGAGAACCCGGGGATCGTGCACATCCATGCTCAGCGCTGCAGGGTCGGAGGTCGCCGAGAGGGCGGTTCGGGAAACTCGGGCACGCCAGGCTGGATCTCCTCGACGATTCTCATGATTTCGCCTATGGCTCGGTCGAGCTGTGGGTCCCGTCCGGCGGCGTAGTCCTGTGGTGTGATCTCGACCTCGATGTCGGGATCGGTGCCGTAGTTCTCCACCCCCCAATCGACGTCTTTGAACCAGAACGAGAACTCGGGTTGCGTCGTGATCGTCCCGTCGACGAGAGCATGGCGAGGGAAGATACCCACGACACCGCCCCAGGTGCGTTTCCCGATCAGCGGTCCGAGACCGAACAGTTTGAACGAGTGGCTGAAGATGTCACCGTCCGATCCTGAGTACTCGTCGGTGAGCGCCACCATCGGACCCATCGGAGCGTCGGTTGGATAGGACTCCGGTTTCCCGTACCGGTTGATGTCGTAGCCGATTCGCCTTCTGAGCAGCTTCTCGAGCAGGAGCTGGGAGACGTGTCCTCCCCGGTTGTTACGCACGTCGATGACCAGCCCGTCATGGTTGACCTCTGCGCCGTAGTAACGGTGGAACTCGGCGTAGCCGCGTGACCCCATGTCGGGGATGTGCACATAGCCAACCCGGCCACCGGTCTCGGTGTGGATCCGGGCCCTGTTCGCCTCGACCCAGTCCCGATAGCGGAGACCGAACTCGTTGTGCAGCGTCTCGACGATCGCGGTGTGCGCCTTGCGGCGTCCGCGGCGGACAGTCAGCACGACCGGGCGGCCCGCCCGGTCGACCAGTGCGGCGTACGGAGACATGTTTGCATCGACCGGTACGCCCTCGACGGCCACGATGCGGTCACCTTCCCTGACATCGATCCCTGGAGCAGCGAGCGGTGAAGCGGCCTCAGTCGTCCACGAGTCGCCGCCTGGGATCCGTGCGACCTTCCACGCCCTCCCGTCG
>CBEVHI010000265.1:0-2817 GCA_965549635.1 uncultured bacterium
TTGACGTCCAGCTGAGTCCCGAGGAGGTCCAGGCCCTGGAGGAGATGTACCGTCCGCACACCGTCGTCGGGATGCAGCCACCGCGCTCGATCACCAATCCTTGAGGGGTGTGCAACGACACGAAACTGACAGTGAAAGCGTCATCACATGTCACTCGATTTCGCGACCACGAAGCGTGGCCGTAGACAAAACGGTAGGGGAACGCGGGATCGGCGGATTTACTCGGATCTCATAGTGCGCGCACGCCTGCGCGGGTGTGATTCTCGGCCACTGGCGTGCTTCGCTGCCGGTAGCGGCAAGATCTACTCCGAGCGCCGTGTGGTCGCGCCACGAACGCCGGGGATCACGTCCGCCGACGGGCGTTCTGTGCGGTCTTCGTCGTTGTCCTTCGAAGGTCTGCGAGACGGCGATCCACGCTGGACGGAGCGGGCACTGGACCTGTCGCTGGGGGTTGACCCAAGGCTTCCGCTGAGAATATAGTTAGGGCATGGAGTATACGGACCCGAATCGTGTTGATATCGTGGAGAAACCGGATCCCGACGCGTGTCGGACCGGTTCGATCCCGCAGGTCTTCGAGCTCGTCGAACGGCTGGCTAGGAAGCTGAAGGGCATCCAGCGGCAGACAGTGAGCGCAGCCGGTCTCACACCTCCTCAATACGTGGTGCTCGGTGCATTGGCAGAAAGAGACCGGCGTCCCCTCAAAGAACTCGCCGACGCGGCTCTCTGTAGTCCGGCCACGATCACCGGCATCGTCGACGTGCTGGAGCGCAGGGGATTGGTTAGGCGTCAACCCAACCCTGAAGACCGGCGGAGCCTTCTGGTGGCACTCACTGAGGAAGGCAGGGTGCTGCAAACTTCGACGCCCTCTTTAGACGAGATGCTTCACGGTTGCTGTACGGGTCTACGTCCCGACGAGGCCACCCAATTGACAGTACTTCTTCAGAGACTCGACGAGTCACTCCTCGCTTGGGAGGTAACACGATGACCCTTACCCAACAACACCACCCAGTCGCGTCACTGCAGCGGCGCGAGCTGATGACGCTTCTCGGTCACGCCTTCGTGTCGTGGGCGCTGTGTACCGCGGCAATGATGATCCCCATGGCCTTGATCTCGGTGGAGGCTGCCCTGGTGATCCATGCCGTCGGTGCGCCGATCTTTGCTGGCGTCGTATCTTGGAACTACTACAAGCGTTTCGGCTACACCACTCCGCGACAGACCGCCATCACGTTCGTCTCGTTCGTGATCGTGGTGGACTTCTTCCTCGTTGCTCTCGCGATCGAGCGCAGCTTCGAGATGTTTGCCAGCCCGCTGGGAACGTGGATTCCGTTTGCTCTCATCTTCGGCTCCACCTACCTGACCGGTCGCGCTGTGGAAGATCACGATGAACGTGCTGCGGACCGTCGTTGAGATCGGCTTCGGGGTCCTCTTCGCGGCTGGTGCGGTGTTCAACGCCACCTACACACGGACGCATGGAAGTGAGTTCTACGGGAGCTTTGCCGATGGTGCCTGGCTCCCCCCGGCCCGCTGGCTGATCGGGAAGGTGGTGATCCCCAACGCCGCAGCGGTGACCGTGGTGTTGGTCCTATACGAAGCCACCGTGGCGGTCATGGTCCTGTCGCGCGGTGATCTCGTGCAACCTGGACTCATCGCCGGCGGAATCTTCGCTCTGACCGGTGCTGCGGTCTCCAGCCCAGGCGGGATCGTCGCCAACCTCACAATGGCCGCGGCGCTGTTCATCCTCGCCTTCACCCGGTGAAAGCGAAGATCTCAAAGCCGAAGCGAGCGTGCGTCGATCGCCAACCATCGGATGAGACCGCGCGCTCCGGCGAGTGCGCTGAATCGCACGCCGTGCGCTACGCCTGTTCCTGCTGCAAACCGGCCGTGGCGAAGTGCCTGTGGCTGGTGACCTGCGGGGATAGGTCGGAGTACGGTGGTGAGGCTTCTCGGGCCTTCGGAGCCGACCGGTCCGCAGTCCTGGCTTGAGAGGGACGAAAGCCTCTATGTAGCGCTGCGAACCCAGATGCGCCAACCGTGGCTGACCTCTCCGCTGGAGATCGGCTGGAAGCAATCATGAACGACCGCCGGATTCTGGGATTCGAGTCGTTCGGTTCCCAGCTTCCTGTTGTGTGTTTCTGCGACGGGTCATGGGACACGATTGACTGGCTCGTACGTTGCGGCCGCTACGAACCCTGGGGTGTGATGCTGGAGAAGGACTACGTCTACGACTGCGGTGGCGGCCCTGCCTTCTACGTCCGCCACGACGAGTGGCATGCACGAGGGGAGCGGGCGAGACCCCGGGCCGTTCGGCTCGAGCCCGGAACTGCGGACTGAACTCACGAGCGGGAGTGGCGCATTCCTGTGACTAACGGCGACGCAGCGTTCACGTTTGACTCCGGAGCCGTTGAGGCGTTCTTGGTCGGCGAACCTGATTGGTTCACCCGCTGTTGCGGAGTACGAGATGGGACACGATGACGACTTCGACGTCGTGGCGGTCCCACCAGATTGGCCCAGGCTGCCCACATACGTTTGGGATGGCGACAGCTCCGTTGCCCTGTGAGGGGCACGCGGGCGCGACTCGGCCACTGCGTGTGGCGAAGAGGCGCGACATCGACTGACCCTTTGTGTCGTTCCCCACGGACATTCGGTGTCGTCGCACAAGGGGGAGAGCACCTCTCGCTCGAGATGCGCCGGTGTGGCTCCTGGAAACATCTAGTAACTCGACATAACGAGGATTATGGGCGCCCTAGAGAGCAGCAGCATGTCTTCGCGGGGGCTTCCCTTCGGAGACGCATCACTTCTCGTGGTGTGTCGCCCAGA
>CBEVHI010000266.1:0-2795 GCA_965549635.1 uncultured bacterium
GCCCGTGGACTTGCCGAGGGACTCGACCTGACCAGAACGCCCCGCCCCTTGAAGGCACTGCTGCAGAGTGTGCTCGACGACACCCTCGGAGACTTCAGATGGAAGTAGATCAAAGGCCACCCCGAAGGGCGGAGCACAACCCCCATGTCAGGGCACTGCGGACAGCTACGGACGCGCGGTGGGCGGAGCTGACCCCGGTCAGGCGACCTCCAGGAACCGACGGATGGCCTCGCGAATGATCTCGCTTGCAGTCGTCTGATCGGCTTCGGCACGAGCTTCGATCGCAGCCCGCATTTCAGGGTCGATGCGGACCGGCACGACATCGGCTGGACCGGATCCCATTGGTGGCCGGCCTCGACGACGAGTCTTGATCGCTTCGATGTCGTAATCGGTTTCGGCGACTTCGGTGGCGATGGCATCGATTTCCTTGTCGGTGAGGGTGCGACCGCTGCGGGTGCGGTGGGCCTTCGGTTCGGTCATGGCATGTCCTCCCTCTTCTGCGGGAGCAGGTCGTAGAAGGTGGGCCGGAGAGGCATGGCGTGAATCACCAGATTGACGCCGTCGGCGAGTTCGAGCCAGATGATCTCCAGCAGGTTACCCGCGCGATCGGGTCCGATCGCAAGCACCCTTGGCGGGTCCGCGTTGGGCTCCAGGTCGATGACGATGATGGCGTGGTCAAGGGCATGAAGGATGGTCCTGTTGCCGACACCGTGCTTGCGAGCAGAGCGGTGAATCTCCACATCACATTATCGTAATACGTTATTGAGAGGGATGGAAGTAGATCGAAGACCGCCCCGGAGGGCGGCCTTTGATCTTGGTCGGGACGGCCGGATTCGAACCGGCGACCTCAGCGTCCCGAACGCTGCGCGCTACCAAGCTGCGCCACGTCCCGAAGGCCGGTGATGATACCAGCCGCCGGAAGCGTCGGATCAGGCCGGTTGCACCCGGATCCGGTCGATGCGTCGCCCCTCCATGTGCAGCACCGTGAACCGCAGTCCTGCGATCACCATCGAGTCGCCCTCCCGGGGAATGTCACCAGAGGCCGTCAGATAGAGACCTCCGACGGTCCCGTACGGTCCCTCGGGCAGCTGGACGCCGATGTGCTCCTCCAGGTCCTCGACGGCAACCCTGCCGTCGGTGATCCATCCGCCCTCTCCGAGGTCCACGGTCACGGGCACACCGGGATCGAACTCGTCCTGAATCTCGCCTACCAGTTCCGAGACGAGGTCCTTGATCGTCAAGATCCCTTCGACACCGCCGTGCTCGTCGAGCACGGCGGCGAACCCGGATCGCTTCTGCCGGAGCAGATGGAGGGCTTCCATGACGGTTGCGCTCTCCGGTATGTAGAGAGGTTCCCGCAACATCCCGATGATCTCCTCAGGTGACGGGTCTCCTGCGGCGCGCAAGAGGTCCTTGACGTACAGCACCCCGACCATGTCGTCGAGGTCACCCTCTCGTTCCACGACCGGGTAGCGGGAGTGTCCCGTCTCGACGACTGCCTGTCGGATCGCCTCCGACGTCGGAGCGGTTCCCAAGGTCACGATGTCGATGCGGGGGGTCATCACCTCCCGCACGGGCCTGTCGGTCGTTTCGAACAGCGAGTCGATGAACTCTCGCTCCGAGGGCTCGATCTCGCCCGAACGCTCACCGAGTACCGCCATGGCGCGGATGTCCTCTTCCGTGATCATCGCGGCGTGATTCTCTTGTGAGACGCCGAAGAGGCGCAGGATTCCCCTGCTGATGGCAACAAAGACTGCGGTGATCGGATCGAGGACACGAGTGAGTCGGTACAGAACGCCTGCGACCGCCAGGGCGAACTGGTCCGGTCTGCGTGTGGCAAGTGTCTTGGGCGTGATCTCACCGACAATCAGGATGATGGCCGTGACCGCGATGGTGGCAAGCCATGGCCCCCAGGTCTCGCCGACGAGGGCGATGGCCAATGCCGTTGCCGCGGAGGCGGCGAGGATGTTGACGAAGTTGTTGGCGACGAGCAGCGTCCCGATCGTTCCTTCGAGGTCCGCGAGCAGATCCTCGAGGTGCTGGCCTTTCTTGCCGTGCTGGGCGAACTGGTGGGCGCGTTCTCGAGGCACGGCGACGATCGCGGTTTCGGAACCGGAGAGGAAGCCGGACGAGGCGATGCACAAACCGAGGACCACCAGAAGGATCACCTGCAGAGGGGTCATGTTGGGCCGGCCTCTTGGTCCGTCACTCCTTGGTCGCTACCGAGGTCAGGTGTTTGCGCAGTTGCTGGGTTGTGAATGGCTTCACCAGCCACGCATCGGCTCCGGAGCGGCCCGCCAGGAACGCGTCCGCTTCGCGATCGAGGAGCAGCACGACGGTGGTGTCCTCGATGTCTCCAGACAGGATCGCGTCTCGCAGCGATCTCGTGATCGCCATGCCGCCCATGCTGCCGACCTGAAGATCGACGAGGACGACATCGGGGACTGCTGTCGCGCATGCTGCAACGGCGGCTCTTGGGTCCGATTCTTCGAGGAGCTCGAGTCCCGGGTCGCTGGCTGCAGCGGCGACCTCGCTGCGAACCCACGGGGCATCGGAAATGACCAGTACTTTCATGGCCAGAACCTTAGTGCCACACAGGTCATGCTCAGAGTCCGGTCGGTGGCGAAGCGCGAAAACGTTCCTTGAACTGGGAGATACTTCCTGGCAGGTGGGGAGGTGGTGTACTACATTCGGTCCGCTCGTCAACCACTGGAGGAACCTCGTGCTCGCACCTTCTCGCGATGTGTGGCAACCCCGAGCGTTGTGCCGGGGCAACCACTCACACCTCTTCTTTC
>CBEVHI010000267.1:0-2780 GCA_965549635.1 uncultured bacterium
TCAGCAGGGCGAGGCAGGCCAGTCCGACCATGGAGACGAGCCCTTCGATCGTCAGCGCCCACCCCATCCACGGCTCGGCACCGAACTCGCCGAAGCGGCGCTTGACGAGTTGCTCGAGCAACGCAGAGAAGACCATTGAGAACGTCGTGCCTGCGACCAGCAGCCACCCTGCCCGATGCTCCGGTTTCCGCCACAGCAGAAACACGCCGGCGGTCAGGAACGGCAGCGGAACCATGAGGAGATAGAGAAGCGATCCACCCCCCCGAGTTCGTGCCTCAACGGCGAGGACCACTGCCGCCAGCAATGCACCGACGGCGGCCGCGGCGAGGAACCAGATGAAACGCCTCATTCGGTGCATTGTGCCCCAGCTCCGGCGACTGTGTCTATTGAGGCCAGCCTCACTCTTTCCAGCGACACAAGTGCGGCATACCTCACCTGACAAAGTCGGGTATGCACGGTTCCCTGACCGACCGGCCCTTCGTACGGTGTCGGGGTAGTCGACAAGGAGGAGACCCATGACTGTCCCGACGGCAGTAGACACCAACACAGGCCGCTGGCTGAAACTGGCGCGGCTGGCGTCGATCGCGATGGTCGTCTGGTCGCTGGCACTGCAAGTGTTGGCGGGGACGTTGATCCCGCCGGTGGCGGTGATCGGGATCGTGTTCCTGGTGTTCGCGTTGCTCCTGCGAGGCGACCGACGCAAACTGGGCCTTGGTGTGGCGATCTTTGCCGCCCTCGCCGTGGTCGGCAATCTACCGGTCATCGTCGACGACCTGCAGAACCCCGAGTCGGCTCCGGCGTTCATCCTCAACGCGTTCAGCCTCCTGGCGGCAGTCACGGCGATCGTTGCAGGGATCTCTGCGTTTAGGAGGCGCGTTCGCGGATCGACTCGCACCATCGCTCTGGTTGCGACCGCCGTCTTCGTGGGAGCGACCGTGCTGTCGCTGGTGGCAGCCGTCACCACGTCATCCGACGAGGCACTCGGCACCGACGTTGTGGTGACCGCCCAGCAGATCATGTGGTCGCCGGATACGATCGTCGTGAGCGCCGACTCGACCGGCCTGTGGGTCGACAACCGTGACGGGATCCGTCACACATTCACCATCCCCCAGCTCGGCATCGATGTCGAGGTCCCCGGGTGGAAAGCCCGGCGCATCCCGATCGACGCCCCTCCGGGGACGTACCAGATCATCTGCAGAGTGCCCACCCACTCAGACATGCTGGCAACCCTGACTGTCCAAGGATGAGGAGCAACGCATGAACGAAAACAAGTACCGCGACGCCGAACGAGCGCTTTGGTCCTCGGTCGGAGTCGAACCGAGCGAACGGTTCATCACCCTTCCCACCATCGGAACCCGAGTCAGAGTCCAACAGTCTGGTGCCGGAGACCCTGCTCTGTTCATCCACGGCGGACCCAACTCCGGTTCGACGTGGGCGCCGATGGTCGCTCGCCTCACCGGCTTTCAGAGCCTGCTCGTCGACCGGCCCGGCACCGGGCTGTCCGACCCTTACCCTGTCACCTATCGGAACCTGCCAGAGTTCGGGGCTCGGTTCGTGGGTGACGTCCTCGACGGCCTCGGCCTCGAGCGGGCACATGTGGTGGCGTCCTCCTTCGGCGGTCACCTCGCGTTGCGTTCTGCGGCGGCTGAGCCCGGACGGATCGACCGCATGGTCCAGATGGCCGCTCCGGCACTGGTTCCCCAACAAACCATCCCGCCGTTCATGAAGGCGCTCTCCATCCGGCTGGTGCGGCGGATCATCGGGCTGCTGCCGCCGAACCCGAAGGCCGCCGAGATCATCCTGCGGCAGCTCGGGCACGGCAAGACTCTCGATGCCGGGGGCTTCCCCAGGGAGTTCGACGACTGGTACGAGGCGCTGAGCCGGTACACAGACACGATGCGGCACGACGGCGACCTGATCGGCTCGGTCGTCCCCAACCGGGACGCGATCACGCTCGGCCGCGACCTGCTGTCCAGGGTGACCCAACCGACCTTGTTCCTCTGGGGTGCCGACGACGGGTTCGGCGGCGAAGAGAACGCCAGGATGGTGTCCGGGTGGCTGCCCGACGCCCGGCTGATGATGCTCGAGGACGCCGGCCATCTGCCGTGGCTCGACGACCCCGGCTATGCCGCAGAGGTCACGGAAGCGTTTCTGCGCAATGCTGAGGTTCCGGTCCGGTGACACTCATCGAGCGAACCCGTACGGCAACGCCTGGAACCGCGGGTGCGATCTCCGGCGCCGTGTCTTCGGTCGTGTTCACCGCGGTCCATCAAGCGACGATCAGCAACATCTGGGGGATGCTGCCGGTCATGCTCGTCGCCGGAGCCGTCTCCGGGATGACGCTCGCCTGGACCTATACGCGGCTGCTGCAGCGATGCACCGCAGCGACCTGGATCGGATTCAACGGCCTGTTTCTGGCCATGTTCGCCGGGCTAGCCGCGGTCTCCGTCGCCGTGTTCGATCCGGTGACCACCATGTCGGCGATCCTGGAGGCGTCGGGGCCGGTCGACGACCTGATCGTCCGCGCTCTGCCCCTGTCGGCGGTGTTCGTCGTGGGTACCACCGTGGTGCTCGGAGTCGTGTTTGCCCGCGCCTGGACCGACTATCTGCGGCTGCTGCTCACCGTCACCGTCTTGATGGTGTTCCTCGGCCTCAACGTGTCGGTACTCGGCCTCGTCGAGTTCGCCGGCGCGGAGGTGGGTCCTGTCAGTTTCTTCTTTGTCCTGATCGTGCTGCTCGACGTGATGTTCGCCACAGGATTCGCGGTGATGTACCGGCCG
>CBEVHI010000268.1:0-2777 GCA_965549635.1 uncultured bacterium
CGCAAGTACCTGCGCGGTCCTCGGGGTACCGGGTTTCTGTACGCCCGCTCGTCCACTCTCGAGCTCGGCGAACCGGCGATGCTCGACCACTTCGGTGCGACCTGGACCGACTTCGAACGATACGAAGTGCGTCAGGATGCCCGACGTTACGAGACATGGGAGTCGAACTACGCGACGAAAGTGGGCCTTGGTGTCGCCGCGGAGTACGCCCTGTCCGTCGGCCTCGAACCGATTGCGCACCGGGTCTTGGAGCTCGCCGCCGGCCTTCGGGAACGACTGGTGGGGATCGGGTTGCCGGTGTACGACCTGGGAGCTTCCAAAGGTGGCATCGTCACCTTTTCGGTGCCGGGAGTCGAGGCGGTCGCCGTGAAACGCGAGCTCCGGTCACGATCGATCAACACGTCGGTTACCCGAAGTGCTTCGAGCTTGATCGACGCAAGCCGCCGCGATCTTCCCGACATGGTTCGGGCCTCGGTGCACTACTACAACACCGTCGAGGAGGTCGACACGTTGGTCGATGCGCTGACCGATCTGTCCTGATTCCCTGACTCCTCGTCCGAATGGCCCGCCCTGCGCGACACGAGAACCTAGTCTGTTGGCCAAGGAGGTGCGCATGCATCGAGATCGGCTCACTCATCCTCTCGTCAGGGAAGACGGTGCCCTTCGACCGGCATCTTGGGACGAGGCGCTCGACCTGGCAGCCGGGGGCATCAGGACCGTCACCGGACAGCACGGTCCGCGGGCATTTGGAGTGATGAGCTGCTCCAAGGGCACCAACGAGATGAACTATCTCGCGCAGAAGTTCGTTCGTGTCGCCGTTGGAACCAACACGATCGACTCCTGCAACCGTACCTGACACGCTCCGAGTGTCGTCGGTCTGGCGACAGTGTTCGGAGCGGGAGGCGGGACGAGTTCCTACAAGGAGGCCGAGGACACAGACCTCATCATCCTGTGGGGGTCGAACGCGCGCGACGCGCACCCGATCTTCTTCCACCACATTCTCAAAGGCGTGCGCAACGGCGCCAAGTTGATCGTCGTCGACCCTCGACGCAGTTCGTCCGCGCAGTTCGCCGACTTGTGGCTCGGGGTCGACGTCGGTGCCGACATCGCTCTCGCCAACGCAGTCGGTCGGGAGATCATCGCCGCGAACCTCCACAACCGCGAGTTCATCGAGCGGGCGACAACCGGGTTCGCGGCCTACAGGGACGCAGTCGACGTATGGACGCTGGAACGAGCCGCCCAGGTCACCGGTGTCCCGGAGGAGGCGATCCGAGAACTCGCCCACACGTATGCGCTCGCTCCGACCGCACAACTCTGCTGGACGCTCGGGATCACAGAGCACCACAACGGGACCGACAATGTGTTCTCACTGATCAACTTGTCGCTCCTCACCGGTCACATCGGCCGCTGGGGCTCTGGCCTGGTCCCGGTGCGGGGACAGAACAACGTTCAGGGCGGAGGCGACATGGGGGCACTTCCGAACAAGCTTCCCGGCTTCAAGGATGTGGCCGACGACACTGAGCGTGCCCGCTTTGAGGCCGTGTACGGGGTGAGCTTGCCGTCCGAGCCTGGCTGGCACATCTCCCAGATGTTCGACGCGATGGAACAAGGTGATCTGCGCTCGGTCTACGTCATCGGCGAGAACCCCGCACAATCAGAAGCCGACGCCACGAGGGTGCGCAGACTGCTGGGGGGCCTCGACCATCTCGTCGTGCAGGACATGTTTCTGACCAAGACCGCCGAGCTCGCCGATGTGGTGCTCCCGGCAGCAGCAGGGTGGGCCGAGACGGATGGGACGTTCACCTCATCGGAACGTCGGGTCCAACTGGTGCGCAAGGCGCTCGACGCCCCCGGCGACGCCCGCGACGATCTCCGCATCATCACCGATCTGGCGGCTCGCCTCGGTCACGACTGGGGCCACCCGACCGCAGAGCAGCTGTGGGATGAGCTGCGTGGCCTCTCGGCCATCCACGCCGGAATGAGCTACGAGCGTCTTGCCGAGCACGGAGGCCTCCAGTGGCCTTGCCGCGACGACGACGATCCCGGCCAGCCCTTCCTCCACGGACGGCTCTGGGACGATCCTGTAACGGGACCGAAAGCGCCCTTCACCCCGGTCGAGTGGGTCCCACCAGTCGATGCGCTCTCCGACGAGTTCCCGATCCGACTGACCACAGGCCGGCGGCTCGACTCCTTCAACACCGGCGTGCAGTCCGGGCGATATTCGTCGCCGAGGAGGTGGGGGGAGAGCATCGATCTCTCCCCGGAGGATGCCATCGAGCTCGGCCTGGCCGACGGAGACCTCGCGCGGATCTCCTCGAGAAGAGGTTCCGTCGAGGCGCCGGTGCGAACCGACCCCAACCTGAGGCCCGGCCTGGCCTTCATGACCTTCCACTTCCCCGACCAGACCGACACGAACCTGCTGACTCTGGATGCCTGGGACCCCAAATCCGGCACGTCCGAATTCAAGGCGACTGCGATCAGGGTCGAGCGTTCTGAGGAGGCAACGTGATCACGGACGCCGAGAGAGAAGCGATCGACGCAATCCTTGGCGAGTCTGTGCTGGGATGGAACCAGGCGGCGCGATCGGCAACCGGCGGGCGAATGGCCCGAGGCGGCACTGCACTGAAAGCGCGACGACACCTCCTCCTGCCGGTGCTCCACGCTGTGCAGCGGGCGGCAGGGTGGGTGTCACCGGGGGCGCTCGAGTACATCGATGCCCGTCTGGACGTATCCGCGGCGGATGCCTACGGGGTTGCCAGTTTCTACGACCTGTTGAG
>CBEVHI010000269.1:0-2760 GCA_965549635.1 uncultured bacterium
AGTCCAACCAGGCTCAAGCCCAACGCGACCAAGCCCAACAGGAACGAGACCGGGCCGTCGCCGCCGAGGAGACCGCCTCCGAGGAACGGGACCGGGCCAACCAGGAACGCGACCGGGCGAACCTGCTCGCCGACCAGGAAGCGGCAGCCCGGGCCGAAGCCGAGGCGAACCTCGAGCTGGCACGCTCTCGGGAACTGGCCGCCTCCGCGATCAACGTCCTCGACGACGACCCGGAACTGAGCGTGCTACTGGCATTGCAGGCGGCACAGGGTGCTGAGCCTGCGTTCGAGTCGGTGTCCGCCCTACACGAAGCCGTACAGAACCACCGAACGGTTCGCACAATCACGTGGCCTGCCGAATGGACGATGGATCCGGCGTTGACCGGGTCGATCAGTCCGAACGGGCGATTCGTGGTGGTTTCGGGTGCGCGACATCAGATGGCAGTGTGGGATCTGGAGTCAGCAGAAGATGAGCCGATCTGGTCATTTGAGCTGCCATGGCCAGACTATGTGACCATCATGCCTGGCTTCAACAGCGACGGTTCGCACGTGATCGCGACTGCTGCTTGGTTCAATCTCAACGAACCCGCAGATCTCTGGCCGGAACCACCACCAGAGGTCGGTATCTACATCTTCGATACGGAAACCGGAGAGGTCATCGATCACCTCCGTGGCCCCGAATGCCCCATCAACAGTTTGTTCCAGTCAGGACGGTTCCTTGACGAGACCCGCCTGGTTGGCGCAGTCGCCAGACCGGCTGGAGAGTGTGCGCCAAGCGTGAAACCGATGATCTGGCTGCTTGACCTGAATACTGGCGAGATGGAGCTTGGGAGCGAGGACCGCGCAGCGTGGATCAACTGGAAGAAACCTTGGTCACTAAGTCAAGATGGCCGGATGCTTTCGTACGACGACGGTTGGGGGACAAGTGTGGTTGTTGACGTGGAGACCGGCGAAGAGCTGCTCGCCACAGGCGGTGGATGGATTTCATTGCTCAGCAAGGACGGCTCGCGCCTGCTGACCGGGGGCCAGCGAAACCTCAGCCTTTGGGACATCAACTCGGCAACCGAACTCTGGAATACCGATACAGCAGCCACAACGCTCGCTGTGACATTCAGTGAGGATGATGATCTGATCTACGCGGGAGGTACGGATGGAGCTGTCCGGATCTGGGATGCCACAACTGGGTCGTTACTCCGTGAACTGAAAGGCCACCGCTCCTATTCGTGGAACGTATCACTATCGGTCGATGGCACCAGGATGGCCAGCTTCTCGGCAGACCGGACAGTGCGGATATGGGATCTCACTGCAAACGCTGAAGGAGAAATCGCAGGATTCGACCTGCCGGGCATTCCCATGCTGCAATCGGGGCAGGCCGCCGGTGACGGGGTCGCTGTTCTCCTGTATCCGGGATCGCCGTTCATCGAGCCGGGTGAAGCGGTCGTCTTCGAAATCGCCTCGGGTGACGTAACCCGAAGCTTCCCCGATTACGGCGGACAGATGGTGCGACTCTCACCCGACGGGGATCTTCTCGCCGGGCAACCTATGGTTGCACCCGGGATTCTGGGACCTGCGCACATTCGCGATGTCGAGAGCGGAGAAGTGCTCGTCGAGTTGGACGATCTCTGTACGTGGGATGACAGAACCGGCACACCGGGGCCGGAGTGTGCAGAGGATCCCGAGGCCCTCGCCGACTTCATGTTTCAGATCGCTTTCTCACCAGACGGGTCGATGGTGGCGATGCACGGCATCAGCTCGGGTACCGTGGGAGTGTGGGACACCGCAACAGGTGAGAGGCTTGTCTGGTTGAGCATCTCCGGATCGTCCGACGCACTTGGGTTCTCCCCGACCTCTGAACTACTCGTGGCCGACGGTGCAACGCTCGCTGTATTCGAGTCTGAGGGTTGGTCCCAAGTCGCATCCGTTTCCTCAATCAGTGGCGGTTGGTTCGATCTCCTGTTCACCCCCGATGGACGCCGTCTGATCGCCGCAGCCGATCCGATCGGGTTCGTCACCATCGACACCACCACCTGGCAATACGTAGGAGACCCTCTGCCGTACAACGGCGTTGTCCGAGATTTCGATGTGAACGCCGATGGCTCCCTCATCGCAACCGGCGAACCCGACGGATTCGTACGGATATTGAGCACTCAAACCGACGAGCTAGTCCAGACCATCCCGCTGGGTGAGACACCCATCACCTTCGTCGAATTCATCGACGACAGTCACCTTCTCATCATGGACCAGAGCCGCCGCGCACTGGTAATGACCATCGACATTCCCGAACTGATCGACATCGCCCGCTCCCGCATCACCCGTGGTTTCACCGCCGACGAGTGCACCACGTACCACATCGACCCGTGCCCCGACCTGAAAACGATCCAGGGCGGCTGAGTGGGTCTTCCCGAGAGACCACGCCCCGGAGGGCCAACCTGTGTCAAACCAACCGGAACGTGTAGTTGGGGCGCGATAGTCCGCGTATCGAAGATTCAGCGGCCGATTCCGGAGAGGTCTCTGCGCCGGGCTGTTTCATGCCACGGGCTGAATCTCCCTACTCTCTGCTCAAGGGAATCGACTACTCACTGTGGCGGTTGGGTGACGTGCAACTCGAAAGGATGGCAGTGACACCGATCAGCACGACTGCGGAGTGGAGGGCACTCGAGCGCCTGGAGACGCAGACAGATCTCGATTTGCGGCGTCTCTTCACCGAAGACAACGGGCGAGCCGAACGGCTGACGTTCGCGGCCGGTGACCTGCGAGTCGA
>CBEVHI010000270.1:0-2736 GCA_965549635.1 uncultured bacterium
GGGGCACCGGCTGGTCACGATCACCGGCCCGGGCGGGGCCGGGAAGACCCGGCTGGCAATGCAGGCGGTCGCGTCGACGTCATCCTTCCCCGACGGTGCGACCTTCGTACCTCTTGATGGCCTGCTCCCGAACGCGGATGTGGCTGAGGCGGTCGCCTCCCGACTTCGAGCCGTCGGCGAGTCTGGCATGGTGAGCGCAGAGGCTCTCGCAAGGTTCGTTGCCGGCAAGAAGATGCTGCTTGTCCTCGACAACTGCGAGCATCTGGCCGATCAGGTCGCCGACCTGTCGACCACCTTGCTTCGGTCCGCGCCCTTGCTCACCGTGCTGGCGACGAGTCGAGAAGCATTGGCCGTACCTGGCGAGTCGATCATCACGCTTGCCTCCATGACCCTCCCTTCCCGGAAAGCGGCGACTCTCGGGGAGATTCGCGCTTCTGATGCCGGCCGGCTTCTACTCGACCGGATAGTCGACAGCGGACCGGCAGCCGGTCCGAGCGATGAGGACGCGCCGGCTCTCGCCGCTATCTGCCACGGGCTCGACGGGCTTCCCCTTGCCATCGAACTGGCGGGGACGACCGCCAGCGTCCTGGCTCCCCAACAGATCGCGGCCCAACTCGATGCCGCGCTCGACATCCTTTCCTCGACTAGACGACGAGATGAGCGTCGGAGAGGCACCCTGCGGGCCACGATCCAGTGGAGTTACGACCTCCTCGATCCGAGAGAGCAGCAAGCGTTCCGACGTCTCGCCGTTTTCGTAGGTGGCTGCGATCTCGCCGGTGCAGAGGCCGTGATCGCATCACCGGGCGCGCCGACAGGGGAGTTGCTCGCTGCGCTGGCCGGACTCGTCGCCAAGTCGCTGCTCACTTCGACGTTTGCGGGCGGTGTCGCCAGATACCGGTTCCTCGAGACGATACGCGCGTTCGCCGAGGAACAGCTCCGGGCGGCGGGGGAATACGAGGAGATGAAGCTCCGCCACGCCCGTCACTACACCCTCGAAGCTTCGGCCAATGCGCTGTTGACCGAAGGGCCACGTCAGATGGAGGCGTTTGGCACACTCGAGGCCGACTACGACAACCTGCGCGCCGCAATGGCGTACTGCCTCGATGCCGGCCGACCGGAGATGGCTCTGGATATCGCCGTGTCGCTCGGGCCGTTCTGGGATGCCATGCAACGGCTCTCGGAGGGGATCCGGTGGTTGACCCGGTGCCTCGACGCTGCGGGCCCGGACGACGATCATCGTCTTGCGGGGCTCCGGTGGCTGGCTGAGCTGCAAAACCCGAATGACCTGGAAGCAGCCACCATCAGCTGGCGTGAAGCCCTCACCCTCGCTCGTGAACGCGGCGACAGAGCCGTTGAGGGATCCGCGCTTGCCGGTCTCGCCATAGGCAACGCCAGCGCCATCGAGTCCGTGGCACAGTTCGAGCAGGCCAGATCCATTTTCGAAGACATCGGCGACAAGACCGGGTTGGCAATGGTGCTCCAGATGTCGGGCGCTCTCGAACGTGACCCTGATCGGGCAATGGGCCTCTTCAAGGAGAGTCTCAGCCTTCTCGAGAGCGTCGGCAACCAGGTGAAGGCCGTCCACGTCCTCTACTACCTGGGCGCCAAAGCACGACGCTCCGGCCGCATCGACGAGGCGACACGCTGGCTGGAGCGCAGTCTCGCCTACATCGCGCCGCTCGACACCTCATTGGAACGGGTGCACGCTCGATCAGAACTCGGCCAGGTGGCGAGACTGCGGGGCGACCTTGCCGCGGCCGAAGCGATCTTCACCGAGTGCCTGGAACAGTTCCGCGAAGCCGGAGACGAACGCTGCCAGGCGCGAATGATGGGCGGCCTGGGCACGATCGCCGTCGATCGTGGTGATCGCGATCAGGCACTGCCCCTCTTGCAGGAATCGATCCGCATCACGCACCGAGTCCGCGCCCCCTACAACCTCGTGCTGTGTCTCGACAGCCTGGCCCTGGCGACCGACGGTGAACTCGCCGCCACGTTTGTCGGTGTCGCGCGATCCGCTCGAGCCCGGCTGTCGATCACACTGGCGCCTGCGGAGGAGGCCCGCCACCAGCGAAGAGCCGACTCGATCCGCGAGGGCATTGGCGCTGAGCCGTTCAGAGCGGCCGAGGCTCGGGGGAACAGTCTGACACCCGAGGAGACAGTGGCACTCGCGACGGGTGTTGTGTAAGAGGTGGTCAGGAGACCTCTGCCCAGACTCTCGAGACAATCCTACGATCAGCGACGGGATGTCAGATAGGCTGGCGAGCATCGAGGGAGGAGAGCGATGGCGACGATCAAGGAACGTATGGAGATGCTCGGAGGTGTCGGGCTGTTCTCCGGGCTGACGAAACGGGAACTGCAACGTGTGGTTGGCACCATGCGGGAGGTGGCGCATCCGGCCGGGCGCACGATCGTGCGGCAGGGGGCTTCAGCCCACGCGTTTCATCTCATCGTCGATGGCGAGGCGACGGTCTCGATCAATGGGCGGCGTCGCAGGCGGCTGGGTCCCGGCGACTTCTTCGGTGAGCTGGCCATCATCGACGGAGGCACTCGGTCCGCGACGATCACCTCTGATACGCCCATCGACGAGCTGGTCATCGACGGAGCCACCTTCCGAGGCTTGCTGAAAGCCGACGGTAAGCTCGCGCTGCGAGTCGCCGCGCATCTGGTATCGATGGTGCGGGAGACCAACAAAGGCTACCTCGACTGAGCCAACCTCTTCTTGCGTGAGCTACCTGG
>CBEVHI010000271.1:0-2705 GCA_965549635.1 uncultured bacterium
CCCCATCGGCCTCGTCGCTACGCTCCTCACCCACTTCCCCCTGCAGGGGGAAGCAGAGAAGCAGGCAGGGAAGTCTCCAGTCTCCAGTTTCCAGTCTCCAGCAGGAGCGTTGCCGGCAGGCTCCGTTGCTGAGCCGGCTCTGGTCAGTGGTCACTTCTTGCCGGTAGCTGGAAGCTGAGGACTGACGCCTGGCTCACACCCTTGCCAGGACCCCCGGGCTACTTGCGGAACGAGTCGGCCGTCTGCCGAAGACCTTGCTCGAGGGACGTCCACGCCCGCCATCCAAGATGCTTGGCCGCTGCCGCGGCGTCAACGACCGACCGGGGGATGTCTCCGGGACGGGGATCACTGAACACCGGGTTCTGGTCGAAACCGATGATGTCGGCAAGATGCTTGAACAGTGCGATGACCGATGTCTCCACACCCGTCCCGATGTTGAGCAGCCGCCCACCGCCGACGCCGCCCGCACGCACGCATGCGTCGGCGACGTCAGAGACGAACACGTAGTCCCTGGTCTGGTCACCGTCCCCGAAGATCACCGGCCGCTTCCCCTGGAGCATCAGGTTGGAGAAGATCGACACGACTCCGGCCTCGCCGTGCGGATCCTGACGGGGCCCATAGACATTGGAGAATCCAAGGAGGACGTAGTCGACTGCGGCGGTGTTGCGGTAGTACCGGAAGTAGTCCTCGACGACCTTCTTGGAGATGCCGTACGGCGAGTCCGGATGTTTCGTGTAGGACTCTTTGGCGGGCAGCTTGACCTCGCCACCGTAGATCGCCCCGCCCGAGGAGGCAGCAACGACCCGAATCGCTTCAACGAGGCGGGCAGCTTCCAGCACGTTGATCGTCCCGAGGATGTTCACCGACGCATCGAACAACGGATCTCGAGCCGATATCGGCACGGACGCCTGGGCAGCAAGATGGAAGATCACCTCGGGGCGGAAGCGCTCGGTGACCGTCACGAAAGCCTCGTCACGGATGTCGACCTGATGGAACTGCACCCTGCCACGGGTCCTGGCATCGGCCAGGTTGGCGATGCGTCCCGTCGACAGGTCGTCGACGACGAGAACGTCCCAGCCTTCGTCGACGAGACGGTCGACCAGATGCGATCCGATGAATCCTGCCCCGCCGGTGACCATGGCCTTCACTTGGTGATGGCCCCTTTCGTGACGAAACGGGTGGTGACAAGCCTCCACAGGGCCGGAAGGCCGTCACGCCATGAGATCTTCTTGCCTTCCTCTACTTCCCTTCCCGTGTAGCGAATCGGAACCTCGTAGATGCGGTTTCCCAGTCGCAGCAGCTTGGCGGTGATCTCGGGTTCGATGTCGAACCGATCAGCGGTGAGCCTCAATGAGCGGGCCAAGTCGCCCTCGATGAGTTTGGAGCAGGTCTCCATGTCCGAGAGCGTCGTGTTGTAGAGCACGTTGGTCATGAGGCTCAAGAAGCGGTTTCCAACCCAGTGCCAGAAGAGCATGTTGCGCCGCTCACCGGTGAAGCGCGATCCGTAGACGACGCGGGAGTCGCCCTCGATGGCCGGACGCAGCAGCGCCGGCCAGTCCCGCGGGTCGTATTCGAGGTCGGCGTCGTAGATGATCACCCAGTCGCCGGTTGAGACATCGATCCCTTTCCGGATCGCCGCTCCCTTGCCCTTGTTCTGGGGCTGGTGCACGATGTGCACGGTGGAGTCGGCGAGCTGGTCGATGATCTGTCCGGTCCCGTCGTCGGAGCCGTCGTCGATGATGATGATCTCCCGCTCGACGGGCAGTTCGACGGCGCGGGCCCTTCGCACCGCCTCGCCGACCGTGCTGCGTTCGTTGTACACCGGAATGAGGATGGAGAGTTTCACGACCCGCAGGCTAGTCAGCCATCAGCTGCCAGCTGCCAGCTGCCAGCAAGAGTGTTGCCCCTCGTGCCCTGGGTATGAGGGCCCTGCTGGCTGCTGGGCTACCGTCCAACTCCCTGATACCGCAGTCCGAGCCGGCGCACTGCGTCCGGGTCGAGCAGGTTCCGCCCATCAACGATGCTGTCACCCCGCATGAGGGTGGCGACGTCGTGCAAGTCCACGCTCTGGTAGTCGGGCCACTCGGTGGTGATCAGGAGAACGTCGGCGTCGCGGACAGCGTCGAGGGGCGCGGCGACCTGCACCATGCCGGCGGTCGACACGACGGCTTGGGGGTCGTGCGCCTGCAGGAGACAACCTTCCTCGAGGAGACGTTCGGCGATGGCAAGTGCCGGGGACGACCGGGTGTCGTCGGTCCCGGCTTTGAACGCCAAACCCCACAGCCCGACGGTCCTTCCCTCCAGCGACCCGCCCGCTCCGTGGCGAACATGTTCGACGACGTGCTCCCGCTGCAGGTCGTTGATCTCGATGACGCTCTTGAGGAGCGCGAAGTCGTAGCCGGCTTCTTCGGCAATGGCGACCAGGGCGTTGGTGTCTTTCGGGAAGCACGACCCCCCGAATCCCGGTCCCGGATTGAAGAAGTGGAATCCGATTCTGCTGTCGTAGCCGATCCCGAGCAGCACGTCCTTGACATCCGCTCCGGTTGCCTCGCACAGTCGAGCAACCGCATTCGCGAAGGTGATCCTGGTCGCCAGGAATGCGTTGGCCGCGTACTTGACCATCTCCGACGAGATGGGGTCGGTCACCACGATTGGAGCCTGCAAACCACGGTAGAGCTGGATCATGATCTCGGCGGCACGCTGAT
>CBEVHI010000272.1:0-2699 GCA_965549635.1 uncultured bacterium
CTCGTAGGTGGCCTGCAGGTCGGCCACCGAGAACCACAGGGTGACACCGGCTCCACCGGAGCGCGTGTCTTCGATCTGGTCGAATCCGAGATAGAGATTGTCGAGCTGGAACCCGAGATGGTCGTCGCCGTGGTGTTGTGGGTCGGCAAGCTCGAGACCGGCCCGGTAGAACTCGGCCAGCTCGTGCATGCGGTTCGTGAAAACGATGACGGTGTCGCATCCGACCATGCTCCAACGCTACAGCACCGGCGGAGGACAGTACGATCGGGGTGATGGATGAAAAGGCGATGATCGAAGGCTTCCTGTCCACCGATCTCTATCAGCTCACGATGGCGCAGGTCTACTTCCGTCTCGGCGTCCATGAACAGCCCGCCGAGTTCGACCACTACTTCCGCTCGTACCCCGACTACGGCAAACACCAGGCCGGCTACGCCGTCAACGCAGGTCTCGATTGGCTCCTCGACTGGATGCAGAGCACCCACGTGCAAGATGCCGACATCGAGTATCTGCGCGGGCTGCGAGGGGGGAGCGGTGAGCGGCTGTTCGCCGACGACTTCCTTGCCTGGCTCCGGGCAAACGGGGACTTCTCCGGCATCAGCGTCACCGCGATTCCCGAAGGGCGTGTCGTGCATCGCAACGTGCCGGTGACGATGGTGGTGGGGCCGCTCGCCATGGCGCAGATCCTGGAGACGTCACTTCTCAACCGGCTGAACTACCCGACACTCATCGCGACCAAGGCCTCCCGTGTGCACGAGGCGGGACGAGGCAGGCCCGTACTCGAGTTCGGCATGAGAAGGGGTCCCGAACGTGGTGCCGCTGCGGGGACACGGGCGGCGCTGATCGGTGGGGCCGACTTCAGCTCCAATGTCGGTACGTCGGCTGTCCTCGGCTTCCCTGCCAAGGGCACGCACGCCCACTCGCTGATTCAGCTCTTCCTCGCCAAGGGCGGGAGCGAGACCGATGCGTTCCGGGCCTATGCGGAGGTCTTCCCGGACGACTGCCTGCTCCTCGTGGACACGATCGACACGATCTCCTCCGGCATCCCCAACGCCATCACCGTGTTCGAGGAGCTGAGGCGTTCGGGCCACGAACCGGCCGGCATCCGGCTCGACTCCGGGGACCTCGCCTACCTCGCCATACAGGCTGCAGCGATGCTCGATGCGGCCGGGTTTCCCGACGTCGCGATCGTGCTGTCGAGCAATCTCGATGAGCTCGCCATCTGGCAGATCATCTCGCAGATCGAAGGAGAGGCACCGCGCTACGGCGTTGACGCCGACACGCTCATCGGGCGGCTCAGCTTCGGGGTGGGCACGCGCCTGATCACCTCCCAGGGTGACGCGTCACTCGACGGCGTCTACAAACTGGTCGCGATCAACGAGGGCGGCACCTGGGTACCGGCGATCAAGGTCTCGGAGTCGCAAGCGAAGATCCCGAACCCGGGACGAAAGCAGGCGTGGCGCCTGTATGACCGCCGGGGCACGGCGACGGCCGATGTGCTCGGCACCACCGACGAGCGGCTCATGCCGAACGAAGCGTTCACGCTGCATCATCCGGTCATTCCCACGGCGGTTCGGCACCTCGAACCCGGTGCGATCTCTGAGGTCGAGAACCTGCACGTGCCGGTCCTTCGGGAGGGATCCAGGGTGTCCGACCCTGTGCCGATCGAGGAGTTGCGCAACCGACGTGTCGCCGACCTCGAACGTCTCGATCCTGGTGTGCGACGCCTCATCAACCCCCACGTCTACCACGTGTCACTCACCGATCGGCTGTGGAACATGAAGGTCGACATGGTGCGCCACCTGACCGGGGAGTAGGTGACGGTCAGAGGTTGGCGCCGGTCCTCATCGCCCGCCAGATCTTCTCCGACGTGAACGGGGGCTTCGTGAGTCTGACGCCGATCGCGTCGTAGATCGCGTTTGCCAAAGTGGGGATCGGGGCATTGATGCCGATCTCGGCGATCGACTTGGCGCCCATCGGGCCGGTCTCCTCGTAGGTCTCCACGAGGATCACTTCCAGAGGGGGCATGTCGGTCGACGCCGGGATCTTGTAGCGGCCAAGATCCGGATTGCGCATCCGTCCGTACTTGTCGAACCGCATCTCTTCCATCAACGCGTAGCCGATACCGTTGGCGAGTGCGCCCTCAACCTGCCCTTCGGCCAGCCGGGGATTGATCGGTGTCCCGCAGTCCGCGGCGGCCACATACTTGACGATCTTCAACTGTCCGGTCTCGGTATCGACGGCGACTTCAGCGAAAGAGGCGAGGAACGGCGGCGGGGAGACGTCTCCCACGAACGACTCGGTCGCACCGATCTGGAACTGATCTGCCCCGTAGAGCGAGCGCAGCGCAACGTCGGACAGGGTGACGCTGCGGCCGTCCTCGGCGATGACTCTGCCGTCTGCCAGATGCAGATCGGCGGCGTCCAGTCTCAACATGGCGGCGCCAACCTCGAGGATCTGGGTGCGCACCCGATCGGCAGCCCTGACCACCGCCGAACCGGACACGTAGGTCGTCGACGAAGCGTACGCACCGACATCGAAAGGGGTGACGTCGGTGTCCGATGACAGCACCAGGATCTCATCGAGGGTGACGCCGAGGACCTCTGCGGCCATCTGTCCGAGAATCGTGTCCGACCCTGTCCCCAGATCGGTGGCTCCGATCAGCAGGTTGAAGGAACCATCGTCGTTCATCTTGATCGTCG
>CBEVHI010000273.1:0-2696 GCA_965549635.1 uncultured bacterium
CGTCGACACGTGCTCGAACGCCTCCCCATCCGGTTCGAGGACTGCATGCCCGACCGCGTCGGCGTCGACCACACACACCCCTCGCGAAGCCAGAATTCTTCCGACCGAGCTCTTGCCCGACCCGATACCACCGGTGAGGAGAATTTGCTTCCGCTCCATCGACAATCGACTGTAGCCTGGGACGGTGGTCAGTGAAGATCGACGTGAAGTGCGCCTCAGGAGGGTCCTCAACCTCATCTCATGGTTGACGCTCGTTCTCGGAGTGTTCCTCTCCTTCTTCGATAGAGGAGCGGAGGTGCCTGTGGTGGTCGCGGCGGCTCTGGGGGGCATCTACGTCGTCGGTCTGCAGATGATTCCTCTGTCGTTTCTCGCCAAGGGCTGGCTGCAGGATCTCGTTGCCACCGCCGGTGTTCTGCTCACGATGACCGCCTCTGCGTTGACCGGCGGGACATCCAGCCCGTACCTGCTGCTAGCACTCAGCCCAGTCCTCGTCGCCGCTTCTCTCGGAGGGCTGCGGCCAGGTCTCGCTGCCTCGGCACTCGGCATCGCTGCGCTCTCCATCGTCGCAGTCGCCACCTCTACTTTCGATGTAGCCGCGGTCATCGAGTGGATCGCCCTCATTCTTCTCGTTGCTGTCACATCCGCGCAGGTGCGACGCCTGCTCATGGAGGCGAGGTCACAGGAACGTCAGATGAGCGCAGCGTCAGCCGAGGCAGCTGCCAGGATCGAACGCTTGAGTCGCGGGAACTCGCTACTCGCCCGCTTCGTCGAGGAAGCAGACAGCAGTGAACTCAACCCGGTGACGGTGGGAAACACCGCGCTCGAGGAGATCTCGGACGCCATCTCGATGCAAGGAGGAATCGTCGCTCTCTCAGGAAAAGACGGGCCGGTGGTCGTCGCCCGGGCCGGCACTGAGGCCGCAAACTCACAGAGGACCGTGGTCCCACTGACGGTTGGCGAACGAACGGTCGGGTCGATCACCATCACGTCCGAGCGGGAGCTTCCACCACGTGAGTTCAGCCTGGTGCGCGAGCTCCTTCAGCCGGTCGCGTTGGCGTTCGGGAACATCCTGCTGCTCCAGGACATTGCCCAACGGGCTGTTCGCGAGGAGCGCCAGCGGCTGGCGAGGGACCTGCACGATGAGATAGGGCCGTCGCTTGCCTCGCTCGGCCTGGCCGTGGACCTGGCCATGCTTCGACACCCTGCAGATCCAGACCTGGCCCAGCACCTGGAAGCCCTGCGTTCATCAGTAACCGGCCTTGTCGAGGATGTTCGCTCCACGGTCGCCGACCTCCGAATGACCCCCCAGCCGAGCATCAGCGAGGTCGTGCGGCGGATTGCCAAGGAAGTCCCTGAGGGCGACCCGGCCGTCGACGTGCGGATCGACGAACGCCGGCCTCCGCGTCCTTCACTCGCCCAGGACCTGGCGGCCATAGTCGTCGAAGCCCTGCGCAACGCCGTCACCCATTCGGGCGCCGATTCGATCATCGTTCACGGGGCATCAGACTTTGATGAAGGTCGAATCACCGTGTTCGACAATGGGACTGGGTTTCGACATGCCGATGTCCCCAAGACCCGGTTTGGGCTGGTGGGAATGAAAGAAAGGGCCGAACGCATCGGAGCGGCACTCGACATCTCCAGCACCAGCCGGGGGACGACCGTGACCGTATCATGGGGGCCAGAGTGATCACCGTGACCATCGCCGACGACCACAGGCTCTTTGCCGACGGCCTGGCAGAGGCACTCCGCAGCCTCCCAGACATCGCCGTCGGCGGGGTTGCATACGACGGCATCGAGTTGCTGTCTCTGGTCCAACAACAGCGCCCAGACGTCCTGATCGTTGACCTTGAGATGCCCCAAGCCGGGGGAATCGAGGTACTGAAAAGTGTCGGCTCGCGGGTTCCCACAATCGTTGTCACCATGCACGCGGACGACGAGCATCGCGCTCAGGCCGTCGCTGCAGGCGCAGCAGGCTTCCTCTCGAAGTCGACGCCCCTTGCCGACCTCGCTGCTGCCATCAGAGCCGTGGCATCGGGTGAGCAGTTCAGCGAGCCTACCACTCTGAGTGATATGTTCGAAGGGTACCAAGAGCCGATTCTCGATCCGGGCGCCATGTTGCTGACACCCAGAGAGCGCGAGCTTCTCACCCTCCTCGGGGGAGGAGTCACATCCACGGACGAGTTGGCGGAGCGTCTGTTCATCTCAAAGAAGACGGTCAAGAACCACCTCGCTTCGATTTTTGAGAAGCTCGGCGTGAGTGATAGGGCACAAGCTGCCGTCGAGGCAATCCGTCTCGGGATGGCACCCAGGCGATGACTCAAATGGGTCGTCGGACCCATGGTGGCTTGACCACCCTCTGTGCTATCGTGCTCACGCCAGCACCCCTAGGAGGGAATACATGTTGACAATGTGGATCGCAGCCCAGACCCGCTGGGCCGCATTCAAAGAGGACCGGGGCGCCAGCATGGTCGAGTATGCACTCCTGGTAGTGCTGATCGCCATCGTGGCGCTGCTTGCCGTCAAGTTCGCCGGGACGAAAGTCTCTTCGACATTCTCGAAGATCGGCAGCGGCCTGGGCGCGGCGTAACCCCGTCAGATAGCGTGGAAGCGGGTCCCTTCAGGGACCCGCTCTTCGCGTGTGTCCGTCTTGGGGGCTCGACAGAATATGAGCCAGCCGACCCATGGGCCGTAGCCAC
>CBEVHI010000274.1:0-2673 GCA_965549635.1 uncultured bacterium
CCATGCGTAGATTGCCCTTTGACTCCGGGATGGACCGAATGGCTACACGATACGCCCTCGTTGCGCTCAATGAGACGTCTTCCACTCAGGACGAAGCTCGCTCCCGGTTCGCCGGCGACCCGCTGCTCGTCGTGGCCAACCGCCAGACAGCCGGCCGGGGTCGGTCCGGAAGACGCTGGGAGAACGCCCCCCGAGCCCTGGCGGCGTCACTGGTATACATGCCGCAGTGGCCGCTCGCGGCTTGGCCGAGACTGGCGCTGGTGGCGGGACTCGCGGCTCGAGACGCCTTCGGTTTCGATCTCAAGTGGCCCAACGATCTGGTTGTCGCCGACAGGAAGGTCGGGGGGCTGCTCTCGGAGAGTGACGAGGCCGTGGCGATCGTCGGCCTCGGAGTCAACCTGTGGTGGCCGCAGGCGCCGGCCGGCTACGGAGCCATGTACCGCGACGATCCCGGGCCCAGCGCTGCCGCAGAGCATGCGCGGCGGTGGGCTGACGCCCTGTTCGCGCGGGTCGAGCGAGGCGCCGAGGATTGGGGCATCGACGACTACCGGGCAGCGTGCTCGACGATCGGCAAGCAGGTGACATGGAAGCCGGAGGGAAGCGGCCGGGTTGTGGCCGTCGACGACGAGGGCCGCCTGCTCGTGGCGACCGAGAGCGGACTGGTCGCGTTGGTCTCTGGTGAGGTGAGCGAGGTGCGCTGAGGTTGGCGCTTCTCCGGGGAGCGCTATCCTTCCCCGGGCCTATGGCGGACTCCTCCCCCTCTCTCGACACTTCACGTTCTCGCGTGGGAACGTGGTTTCGTCGCGCACTCATCGTCGTCCTCGTTCTCGCCAACCTGGGTGTGTTCGGGGCGTGGCTACTCGCCCGGAACCTGTCGTCCGATGTCGAGGACAACCTGACCAGGGACACCGACGTCGTTCAGGCGCTCACTCCGACGACCGACCCCGGCAGCGCCGGCACGGGAGGGACGCCAGAGGACCCGGCACAGACTTTCCTCATCATCGGTTCGGACTCCAGAGAGGGAGTCACCGATGCTCTCGGTACCCACTTCGGCGACTTCCCCGGCCAGCGGGCAGATGTGATCATGCTGGTCAAGACGTATGCCGGGGAGAACCGTGTGCAGGTGCTGTCACTCCCGCGCGACCTCGAAGTGGAGGTCGAGGGGCATGGAACCAACAAGATCAACGCTGCATTCGCGTTCGGTGGAAGCGAGCTGATGGTGCGTACCGTCAGGGCGGTCACAGGACTGGACATCAATCACTACGTCGAACTCGACTTCGTCGGTTTCGCCGCCATCGTCGACCAACTCGGTGGCGTGTTGATCAACTTCCCGTATCCCGCGAGGGATCTGAAGTCCGGTCTCAAGGTCGACGCAGGGGCGCAGCATCTCGATGGCGCGACCGCGCTTGCCTACGTGCGGTCTCGCTCCTACCAGGAGTACCGCGACGGATCATGGGTGTCGGTCGACGCGAGCGACATCGGACGTATGAGAAGGCAGCAGCAGTTGATCCTGGCCGTCCTGTCCGAGCTGAAACGGCCGGCGACCATCGCCGACGCC
The DNA here is from genome assembly GCA_965549635.1 of uncultured bacterium. Lineage (GTDB taxonomy): Bacteria > Actinomycetota > Acidimicrobiia > Spongiisociales > UBA4744 > CBEVHI01. Next base: position 1,559 of record CBEVHI010000274.1, read on the forward strand.
TCAAACCTGATTCAGAGCGTCGCGGGCTCGCTGACGGTCGACTCGCTGCTCTCCCAGCGTGACATGCTGGAGCTCGCCTGGGCGATGCGGTCAATCGACCCGACGCAGATCGATGCGGTCACGCTGCCGACGTATGGCAAGACGATCAATGATCTCTCCTATCAGCTTCCGGATGAACCCGATGCCACCCAGGTGCTCGCCGCGTTCGCCGCCGGTGAGCCTCTGGTGTCTGCCGCAGACGGACCCATCCGGGTGCAGGTGCTCAATGGAAACGGGGTCGCCGGCTCTGCAGCCAGCACCGCCGAGGCGCTCTCCTCGACCGAGTTCGAGGTCGTCGACGTGAGCGATGCCGAGTCCAAGGACTTCGCTGCCACCGTGATCATCTCTCGTGCAGATCACCTCGCGCTGGCCAAAGCTGTCCAGACCACACTCGGGTTCGGGGAGGTCACGCTCGGATCGGTACCGTCAGGGATCGACGCGATCGTCATCGTCGGGGGCGATGCCCCAGCTACCTGATCTGAGCAGTCGAGGGGAGTAGCCTCTCGGCACATGCAGACAGCAGTTATCGGAGCAGGGTACGTCGGACTCGCCACCGCAGTGGGGCTCTCATCGCTTGGCCACTCTGTGGCGGTCGGAGAGCGGGATGCGCGACGCGTGGCGATGCTTCGCGCAGGTGAGTCACCGATCTACGAGCCCGACCTGGCGGCAGCACTACGGGTCGGTATCGAGGCAGGACGCCTGAGGTTCTTCGAGTCGAACGTCGAGGCCGTGTCGGGTGCCGAGGTCGTGTTTCTGGCGGTACCGACGCCTCAGGGCGAGGATGGCGCTGCGGACACGTCGATTGTGCATTCGGTCCTCGACGAGATCGTCGAGCATCTCAGCGACGGGGCGCTGGTGGTCACGAAGTCGACGGTTCCCGTCGGCTCGGTCGCCAAGGTGCAGGCGGTACTCGACCAGCGCGGTGCCAAGGCCACCGCCGTCAGCAACCCGGAGTTCCTTCGCGAAGGTTCGGCGATTTCGGACTTCTTGCATCCCGATCGGATCGTGATCGGCACGGACGATCAGCGTGCCGCCGAGATCATGATCCAGCTCTACCGTGGTTTGCAGGCTCCAAT
>CBEVHI010000275.1:0-2660 GCA_965549635.1 uncultured bacterium
CTAGATGAAGATGATCTGCCCGCCCTCGGCGAGCTCGAGGAAGTCGGATGCGCTGAGCACATCTTCGACCTCGTCGTACAAATCGTCTTTCGTGTAGCCGAACATGTCGAAGGTCATCCGGCATACGTGCAGGTGACCGCCCGCGTCCGCGACCATCTGAATGAAGTCGCGGTGCTCGGGAACGTTCTCCTTCTTCATCATCCTCTTCATCATGGTCGTCGCCATCGCCGTCATCCCCGGCAGACCGGCAACGGCGTTCGCCATACCCATCGAAGGGTTGGCAAGCGCAGTGACCTTCAGGTGATCCATCTTCTTCTTGAGCACGGCATCCATCCCGTAGAACGTGAAGAAGACATGCAGCTCGATTCCTTCTGACACGGCGGCATTGCCGATCACCATCGCAGCGGTCGCCCAGTCGAGGGTCCCCTTGCTCAGGATGATGCTGACTTTGCGGTCCGTCTCGTCTTCGAACATCGGCATCTGTGCTCTCCTCTCACACGCAGCCGGTCGGCTTGGGCAGACCGGAAATGTACGCCATCTTCTTCGCCGGCTTCTTGGGGAACAGCTGATAGAGCTGCTTGGTCGTCAACCCTGTCTGGGTCGACACACGGCGAATCGTTGCCGTCTCGCCCGTCTCGGCGTAGTCAGACCGCAGGAAACGGATTGCCTTCCAGTGATCCTCGGTCAACGTGTCGATGTGGATCTCCTTGGCGAGCGCTTCAGCCAGCTCGTCGCTCCACTCGCTCGGGTCGGTCATGAAACCTTCGTCGTCGACGCTGATCTCATGCCCGGCAATCACTTCTGTTGCCATTGCTTCTCCTCACTTCCCCGGCTGCTCGCCGGACACTGTCCGCAAGGTCATCATCAACCTTGCCAGACCCTTCTTCGTTGCCGGATCACGCATCTGGCGGACCAACTCCCGCCAGGTGATGCTGTCCGGCACTTCTTCTTCTCGGACGGTCGCTGCGGTGTCCCGCAGCATCGTCATCACCTCTGGTTGTGTCATCTCTCGGACCGCTTGGAGGATCAACACGATGTTGTCGCCGAGCGCCGACACGTCATCTTCTGTGAAGTTGGTGACGATGTTGTCCAGGACTCTCGTGCCGCTCCGGATGAATCCGAAGTAGCCACGTTGCTCGAGATCCTGCAAGGCCTCCATGAGCGTGATAACGCCCGTCTGGGTGAGTGGTGTCACCTCGTCAACGAGTTCCTTCACACTCTCCATGCGATCGAGCAGTTCATCAAGGTTCTTCAGGTTGCGCAGCATCTTCTTGACCAGGTGGGTCATGTCGTCGACCGTCGCATACTGGTCGACCTGCTCGAGCTGGCGCACCGCGTACTGGTAGGCCTCCCCCGCCAGCGGAGTGAGGTCCGCCATCAGCTCGTCCCGCTCCTGGCGACGCTCTCTGGCAACGAGCGCCTCGTCGGTGAGGAACTGCACCTGGGCGGTGAGCTGATCGAGCTTCTTGCTCAGCGCAGCGACGTCTTCTGTCGTTGTGCTCATCTCAGCTCCACTTCCCCGCCATCGTCATGTACGACGTCACCGGCATTTCCTTGCCTTTGAGCAGAACGTTCCAGTACATCCAACGGAACATCATCTTGCCCCAGTGGTTCATCTCGGACTCCTGCAGCAACGAGAACGGGCCAACACCGGGCAACGGGTACTTCCCTGGCAGCGGTTCGGTGTCGTAGTTGAAGTCGATCAGCAGTCCCTTGCCGAATCCTGACTCGATGAAGCAGTTGGCATGGCCGTCGAACTTCTCGAGCATCGGCAAACCGTCGATGTAGCGGAGGAAGTTCTCCGTCCACGTTTCGACGGCGAAGTGGGCGACCGACCCGGCCTTCGACGTCGGCAGTGCGGCCGCGTCACCGAGAGCAAAGATGTTGTCGTACTTCTTGGAAACGAATGTCTCCTTGTCGACGGGCACATGGTTCAGCTCGTCGCCGAGTCCTGAGCGCCCGATCATGTCGGCGCCCATGCTGACGGGGACGGTTACCAGCAGGTCGTACTCGACTTCTTCCTCGTCGAACGCCACCAGCGTGTTGCGATCGGGGTCGACCCGCTCGGGCATGAAGTCCGGTATGAGCGAGATCTTCTTCTCCTCGAGCATTCCTCCGAGCGCCCGTGAGGCAATCGGTTTGGTGAATGCTCCAGGCAGCGGTGTGACGAAGGTCAGATCGACCTTGTCGCGGATGCCCTGCTCGGTGAACCACCAATCGGCGAGGAAGATGAACTCGAGTGGTGCCACCGGACACTTGAACGGGAGCTCCATGATGTTGAGTACGAGTCGTCCGCCCTCCCACGACCGCAGGTACTTGGCCAGGTTGACCGCGCCATCCAGCGTGTAGAAGGTATGGACGTTCTCAGGGAGTTTCTCTTCATCCAACAGCCCCGGTGTCTGGTCCAGTCTGGGATGCGTGCCCGTGGCGATCACCAGGTAGTCGTAGTCGAGCCAGCGTTCGCCTTTGGCGAGCTTCACCCTGTTGTTGTCCGGCTCGATCAGTTCGATCTCCGAGACGATCATCTCGACGCCACTCGGGATGTAGTCGCGCTTGGCCTTGATGACGTCATTGCGTCCGTACATCCCGAACGGGATGAACAAGAACCCGGGCTGGTAATAGTGGGTCTCCTCCTGATCCACGATCGTGATCTGCCACTC
>CBEVHI010000276.1:0-2647 GCA_965549635.1 uncultured bacterium
ACGCTGGCCTCTCAAGCCAGTAACGCCAGTTCGAATCTGGTCGGGGCTACGAAACTCCTCTTGCAGGGGGTTGCGGTGCGTATTCTCGGACACCGATACGGTGCTCCCTTCGCAATCTCTGGAGTCCCCTAATGCACCGTCCGGTCCGCCTTTTCTCGACCTGCTCGAGGTCGGGGACGTGGAGCAGGTCGGAGAAGCGTCGTTCGGGGCTCAGCCTTCGGCAGGTGCCGGCTCGCCAAGTAGGAGGCCGGTGTCATCTCGAGGCTCCTGTGCCTCGGCAAGGTGCTGGGCGGGCATGAAGAGGGCGACCAGCATGGCGCCGACAAGCACGATGGCTACCGCGAAGAAGATGGCGGTGCCCATGGCGTCCACGAAGGATTGCCGGGCCGTCCCAAGGAGCGCGTTGGCGGCTGGCGCAGGCAGATTGGAGGCGATCCGACTGGCGGCACCGATCGAGTTGGATGCTGCGGCAGCCGCATCGGCAGGTAGGCGCCCAACCGCCGTCGCCATGTTCGCGGTGTAGGCAGAGTTGAAGGCTGACCCGATGACTGCGACACCGATGGCGCCGGCAACCTGGCGGGTGACGTCATTGGTGGCCGAGGCGACACCGGCTTTCGCGACCGGTACCGCGCCCATGACGGCGTCGGTGGATGGCGCCATCACGTTGCCCATGCCGTAGGACATGGCGACAATGGCCGCGCCGATGATCCAGTACTCGGTGTCGATTGCGAAGGTGGTGAACGCCACGAGCACACCGGCCAGAACCAGGAGGCCGAATGTGACCACCTTCGTCGTTCCAAATCGCTCGACCAGCCGAGGGGCTGTGGAGGCACCGAGGACCATACCTAGTGCGAAAGGCGCAGTGCGCAGTCCGGCTTCGAGCGCCGAGTAGCCCTGCACGAACTGGAGGTACTGCGTCAGTAGGAAGATGACCCCGAACAGCGAGAAGAAGGCGAGGCTGATGGCGGTGGCGCCCCCGGAGAACCTCCGGTTCTTGAAATACTCGAGGTTCAGCATCGGGTGCTCGTTGCGGCGTTCGAGAACGACAAATGCAAACCCGAAGACGATGGTTATCGCGAAGGCCGTCAGCACGCGGCCCGAAGCCCACCCGTACGGGGGCCCTTCGATGATTCCGTACACGAGTGCGGAGATCGCGACCATCGAGGTGGTGGCACCTTTGATGTCGAGTGGTGTCGATTCGGGATCGCGGCTTGCGGGAACCAAGAAGAAGCCAAGAGCGAGGGCACTGAGCACGATCGGGATGTTGATGAGGAATACCGAACCCCACCAGAAGTTCTCCAGGAGCGCACCTCCAACAACCGGCCCGATGCCGATTCCGAGGCCGGCAACCGCTGCCCATATGCCGATTGCTCGCCCGCGTTCCTCGCGGGGGAACACGTCGGTGATGATCGAGAGGGTCGCCGGCATGATCAACGCCCCGCCGATCCCCATGATGGCCCTGGCTCCGATGAGCTGGGTGGCCGTGTCCGTGAAGGCGGCAAAGGCGCTCGCACCTCCGAAGATCACGAGTCCTGTCACAAGAGCTTTGGCACGCCCGAAGCGATCACCGACGGCGCCCATGGTGAGGAGGAGCCCTGCGAACAGGAGGACGTAGGAGTCGACCATCCACTGCAACTCGGAGGCCGACGCCGACAGGTCCCGCTGGAGGGTGGGGAGGGCAACGTTGAGGATCGTATTGTCGAGTCCGATGATGACCAGGCTCAGGCTGAGAACTCCCAGAGTCCACCAACGCCGCCGGTATTTCGTTTCAGGAGTGATGCGCATGGGGTCTCCTCGAGGAGTTATCGGACATGAGTGTTGCACTCTAGGACAGATGTGTTGTGTAGCGCAACACCATTGTTTCGAATAGACTGGGGATATGACGAAGACCGTGGTTGATCCGAGAGTGGAGCGGACTCGCAAAGTGGTGCTGGATGCGGCTGCTGCTCTCCTGGGCGAGGTCGGCTTTGGGCGCGCATCGATCGAGGCGATAGCCGAACGGTCGGGAGTTGCACGCTCGACGATCTACCGCCATTGGCCGGACCGGCTCGATCTGCTGATGGACGCCATCGACTGCAAGATCAAGCCGATGCCTGTTTTCGATAGTGGAGACCTGCGCGACGATCTGTCTGCATTGCTGGGTGAGTTGGCCGGACGACTGAGCTCGTCTGTGTTGGGTCCGATGCTGATCTCGCTCATCGCGGAGGCACAGCGCGACCCTCTGATGGCAGCAGCTCAAGAGCGCTTTACGAGTGCGCGACTGGGGCACATTCGCTCGATCCTGGAGTTGGCTGCCGGCCGCGGGGACCTGCCGCCCGACGTCGACGCCGACCAGATGTCAGAAGATCTGGTTGCTCCGTTGTTCTACCGTGCGCTCATTCGGTCTGCGCCGCTTGATCGGGACTTCGTCGAACAGCATGTCGATCGTTGGATAGAGGCCTATCGCAAGTGACGCTTCCTGTTGGGCGCCGACGCCTTGCCCGTCAGGGACCCCGAACAGCTCCATCACGTCGGCGATATCGCCGTACTCGCGCAAGATGTCCGAGACCTTGGTGTCCTTCGTGATCTCCCTCATCGTTGCATGCCGCGGTTCCTCAAGCCCTCCCGTACACCGGGATGGCGGCACCGTTGATGATGCCGCTCGACT
>CBEVHI010000277.1:0-2644 GCA_965549635.1 uncultured bacterium
GGCCCTTCGGGCCACCTCCCCCAGACTCGACCTTTGGTCTCGAGGGGGAGGAGACGGATCCGTCATCAGTCGTCAGTCAGGTGCGAACAGCAAGAATCGTGGTAGAGCTCGGTTGGCTGTTGGCTGTTGGCTGTTGGCTGTTGGCTGTTCGCTGTTGGCTGCTATCGCACGATGGCGATGACCTGACCGGCCGCAACGGTGTCGCCGGGTCGCACCTTGACCTCGATGACCTCACCGTCGACCGGGACCCGCACCTCGTTCTCCATCTTCATCGCCTCGAGGACACAGATCGGGTCGCCGTCGCGTACGTGATCCCCCGGATCGACGTGGACCTTGACGATGGTGCCCTGCATCGGTGCGGTGATGATCCCGGCGTCATCCGACGGGACCGCTGTCGCCTGAGCCAGCTTTGGTGGCTTTCGCCGGGGCCGGCCACCGATAGCCGAAGGAGCCTCCGGAGCCCAGAAGGTGACCGTGTAGCGGCGGCCGGAAATCTCGACGGTCATGTCCCGTCTCGCCAGCTGCTCGTCCTGAGCGAGCGGCGGTGCGACCGACTGAATGAGGTCGGAGAAGTCCATGTCGGCCTCGACGAGGCCAGTGTGGTGTTTCCCTGCCAGGAACATCTCGTTCTCGAGCATTCTCAGGTGCGCGGGGATCGTGGTGGGCACGCCGACGATCCGAAACTCCTGAAGCGCCCGCTTGCCTCGGGCGATCGCCTGGTCCCTCGTACGGCCCCATGTGATGAGCTTGGCGATCAGGGTGTCGTAGTAGCGGCTGATCTCCGATCCGGTCGTGACGCCGGAGTCGACTCTCACGCCGAACCCGGCCGGTTCGTGGTAGTCGACGACCCGACCCGGATTGGGCAGGAATCCGTGCGCCGGGTCCTCGGCGTTGATGCGGAATTCGATCGCGTGTCCCGACGGCTTCGGGGTGGTGAACGACAGCGGCTCGCCGCCTGCCACCAAGAGTTGCTCCCGCACCAGGTCGATGCCGGTGACCATCTCGGTGACCGTGTGCTCGACCTGGAGACGCGTGTTCATCTCCAGAAAGTAGAAGTTGTCCTCTTGGTCCACGAGGAACTCGACGGTTCCCGCTCCGACGTAGCCGCAGGCTTTGGCCATCTGCACCGCGGCGCGGCCCAGCGCTTTGCGAACCCTGTCGGGCAGGCCGGCCGCCGGGGTCTCTTCGATCAGCTTCTGGTGACGACGCTGCAGTGAGCAGTCACGCTCGCCCAGGAAGATGGTGTGCCCTTGCTGATCAGCGAAGATCTGCGCTTCGATGTGACGGGGCTTCTCGATGTACTTCTCTACGTACAGGTCGGCATTGCCGAAGTAGGCCTCGGCCTCGCGTCTGGCCCCTTCGACGGCAGCCTGGAGATCCGCGGCGTCATGGACGACTCGCAGTCCCTTGCCCCCTCCGCCGTGTGCAGCTTTCACCGCAACGGGGAAGCCGAACTCCGAAGCAACCGAGAAGGCCTCCTCGGTGGAGGCGAGAGGCTCACTGGTGCCCGGAACGACGGGCACGTTGGCCTTCAGTGCGGCTTGGCGGGCCGTGATTTTGGAGCCCATGGTGATGATCGAGTCGGGCGGGGGTCCCACCCAGATCAGTCCAGCGTCGATGACCGCCCGGGCGAAGTCGGCGTTCTCGGCGAGGAACCCGTAGCCGGGATGGATCGCGTCGGCCTTGGTCTCCTTGGCGACCCGGATGATGCGGTGGGCATCGAGGTAGGACTCGGATGACGGTGCGGGCCCGATGTTCCACGCCTCGTCGGCCACCTTGGTGTGTAGCGCGTCTCGATCGAGTTCGGAGTAGACCGCGATGGTTCGCACTCCCAACTCTCGAGCGGATCGCAAGACCCGAACCGCAATCTCGCCGCGATTTGCGACGAGCAGGGCATTGATCGGCCGCGGAGTCTGCTTTGGTGTCACAGCGGGATGTTCCCGTGCTTCTTCGCAGGCAGCGACTCGCGCTTGGTGCGCAACATCTCCAGCGATCGGATCAACTTCGGCCGGGTCTGGCTGGGTTCGATGACCTCATCGACCAGACCGAGCTCTGCCGCCCGGTACGGGTTGTTGAACCGTTCCTCGTAATCGGCGATGAGCTCGGAACGTCTTTGGTCCGGATCGTCTGCTCCCGCCAGTTCGCGACGGAACACCACATTGACGGCGCCCTGCGCACCCATGACGGCGATCTCCGCTGACGGCCAGGCATAGACGAGGTCGGCGCGAATCCCCCGGGAGTTCATGACGACGTAGGCCCCTCCGTAGGCCTTGCGGGTGATCACCGTGACCCGGGGAACGGTCGCCTCACTGTATGCGTACAGCAGTTTCGCCCCGTGGCGGATGATGCCGCCGTGCTCCTGGTCGACGCCGGGGAGGAATCCGGGCACGTCGACGAAGGTGACGAGCGGGATGTTGAAAGCATCACAGAAGCGCACGAACCGGGCGCCCTTGATCGACGCGGTGATGTCGAGCGTTCCGGCGAGGACGGACGGCTGGTTGGCGACGATGCCGACGGTGTACCCGTCGAGTCTGGCGAAACCGATCACAATGTTCTGCGCCCAGTGTTCATGCACCTGATAGAACTCGCCGTCATCGACGACCCGTTCGATGATGTCCACGACGTCGTACGGATGGTTGGCCGA